>NZ_JBGQQX010000006.1:0-64382 GCF_045528525.1 Ruoffia sp. FAM 26255
GAAATATCGTGGAAAGAGAGGTAGACTATCCAGCGTTCACCGAAGAATTCGGTCATCTCGAAGGAGATACCATTGTGGGTGTTCACCACAAGAGTGCTGTTATCACGCTAGTAGAGCGTCTTTCCAAGATCATCATCACTTTGAAACCGGATGGCCGCAAAGCCAGTGACATTGAACAGAGGATGAACCAATGGCTGGAATCGATTCCTCGACATTTCTTTAAGTCGATGACGTTTGATTGTGGTAAGGAATTTTCCAATTGGAAAGCATTAAGTAATCAACATGACATTGATATTTATTTTGCCGATCCAGGAACGCCCTCGCAGCGAGCTTTGAATGAGAATTCCAATGGTTTATTACGCAGAGACGGACTGCCAAAAGGAATGGACTTTAATCAAGTAGACCAAAGCTTTGTGTCATCGATTGCACACAAACGGAACACGATTCCACGGAAATCCTTACACTACCGAACACCGTTGGAAGTATTTTTGAGTTACTTAGATGAAGCAGTTTTGTCTAGCTTAATTTGACAAATCAAATGTTTAAAAAACCAACCCAGTTTTCCAAACATATCCATACAATTCACCCCATCCTAAAATATAAAAAAGAGAGACGCGTCATACCCCTTGCCTCTCAAAATAAAGCTATCATTTTCTTCTCAAAAACTTAACTTTTAACTAAAAAAGCCTTGATACAACCGCTATTAGTAGCATAAAACATACCATAGCCAATTTACTGAAGCAAATCTTTTGCACCTTATCTATTGAGAACAGTCCAAGTATTATACCACTTTTAAAATTGTCATGCATGATTAATTAGACTGGCTTCAAAATCAAAATATATTTTTGCTGCTACTTTGTTGCCTTAGGTTTAATTCCATCTAAAAAAATAAAAAACAGGAGCCATCCGAAAAAATCGGATAACCCCTACTAGCATTATATTAACGCTGTTTCATTGAGTTCATAATTTGTTGAACTTTCTTTTTAGATGGTTTTTGACCCATTTGGGCCATCATTTGAGAAATCATTCTCTCGTCGATCGGTGGATTTTCCTTAAAGTAATCCATCATATACTTTCTTGATAGGAAGAAACCAGCGACAAAACCAATAATTAATGCAATAAATACGATAACTAACCATATCCAAGTTGCCATTTAACTACACCTCTCTTCTAAACTTCATGTAATACAATAATACTAAATAATCATTGTGTTGACTAGAGAAAATTATTCGTTGTCTCTATTATGTAAGCCACGTTCTTTTTGAATCTCTTTAACTTTATTAGGAGTTAAGTCTTCCCCTTCAGGATCAACGACTTTAATTCCCTCAATTTGAGCACCAATGCTATCTCTCATACTTTGAATGTATTCTTTGTGCAGGTTTTTTCTTTCAATCGATTCTTCTTCAGTGATTGTCCCTGCTTTGTTCTTTTTAGACAATTCGTTGATGCGTTTGATCTTATCCTTACTTAACATATAATCACTCCTTTACTACGAACATTTGTTTGCTAAGCGTTATTATAAATGCTATACTAAAAACAATAAAAACGAAAGAGTTGAAATTATGAAATCAATATCAGCAAAACAATTAAATATACTTGATTGTATATATAAAGCAATTGACTCTAATGGATACCCGCCAACTGTCAGAGAAATTGGAGCAGAAGTTGGATTAGCTTCGACATCTACTGTTCATGGTCATCTTTCTCGATTAGAAGGCAAAGGTTACTTAGTCCGTGACGCGAGTAAGACACGTGCGTTAGAACTGACGCCAATTGCGCTTGAAGCTTTGGGTATTTCAAGAAAGGATATCCCTTTACTTGGTCGCGTTGCTGCCGGTGCGCCTATCTTAGCAATTGAAGAGGCCGTTGATTATTATCCAATTCCACCTAATTTAGAACATTTTGATAGCAATGATTTATTCATGCTCCAAATTGACGGTGAAAGTATGATCAATGCCGGTATCTTCAATGGTGATTTAATTACAGTTCGTCGCCAACCTTCTGCTAATAATGGTGATATCGTTGTCGCTTTGACTGATGATGACGAAGCAACTTGTAAGACTTTTTACAAACAGTCTGATCACTATATTTTACGTCCCGAAAATGACGCTATGGATGACATTATTTTAAACTCAGTCCAAATATTAGGTAAAGTTATTAGCTTATACCGTGAATTTTAGATTTAAAATATATTAATTAAAACGAAATCCGAACACTATAGTAGAGTTCGGATTTTTTTGAATTTTAAAATAAAGAGTAGGTATTAGTATTGCATTAAAGCTTTATAGTTATAACCTTCAATTTTTTCTCTACCGTTTAATTCTTTCAATTCAATTAAGAATGCAATTCCTACAACTTCTCCACCTAGTTTTTCAACTAAGTCGATTGTAGCTTTAACCGTACCACCTGTTGCTAATAAATCATCGATAATGACAACTTTTTGACCAGGTGTAATTGCATCTTTATGCATCGTTAATACGTCAGTACCATATTCAAGTTCGTATTCTACTTCAATGATTTCACGAGGTAATTTCCCTTTTTTACGAACTGGCGCAAAGCCAATTTCCATTGCGTAAGCAACAGGACATCCCACGATAAACCCACGCGCTTCAGGTCCAACAGCAACTTCAGCCCCTACTTCTCTTGCATAGTCCACAATTTCTTGTGTTGCTTGCGCAAAAGCAGGTCCATTTGCCATTAATGGTGTAATATCGCGAAACGTTACACCTTCCTTTGGATAATCTTCGATTGAAGCAATATAATCGTTTAAGTTCATTTAGTTATTTAATTCCCTTCAAAATAATCTTTAATAGCGTCTAACGGCTGATAATTTAATAAAGCCTCTGACTTATATTCACTTTCATATTGAATAAATGTCTTTAAATGAGGTAAATCAATTTTATTATTTGTTGCATCTTTATTAAACTCTAACCGACCATTCTTAATTGTAACAAATTCTGCTTCCAAAAACATCAAAAACATCCCTTTTAATTTTACAGGGTGTAAATTTAATGATTTTGTTATACTTTCGAATTCTGTCTTATATCTGAATTCTTGCTTGGCAAAGACATATTTATACAGATTAATAAATTCTTCTCGAGTAGGAATGCCTGCCATATATTTCGATTCCTGAACAAATGATCCTAGATAGACTTTCGACCAAGCTTGCGCATTCACTATCTCTTTCAGTTGTTGTAATTGAATGGGTGGTTCCATTACGATGAGGTTATTATATTGGGCTAAATTAACTTCAGAGACATTCTCATATAATACAACGGGTGCACCATTCAATTGCTTGGTCATATAATCTGCAATTGGTTGATGGGAGAATACATATAAGGCTTTGTCTATACTTAACAAATCTTTATGAATCTTACTTGAGCGATAATCTAACCATTGAGAACCATTGACACCCATATCTTTCAGCATTAACTGTGGAAGACGATTCCCATTCCATTCGTTAATATCTAACTCACCGACGACAGACACAACACTGCCGTTCTCTAACCCTTCAGCTTGCTCTGCCTTACCAAAGCCTATGGCTTGTAATTCGGCTTGGCTATTCGTTTGTTTAAGGGCTAGCTTGACATGATTTTTATCTGCACCAATAAATCTGATTGTATTAATATGAGCATCCTTGACCATAAATTGCGGTTTAGGATTATCCGTACCGAAAGGTCCTAATAAATTCACTTCATTAATAAAGTCAATCGTCATTTCATTCACGCTTAACGGCATATCAATCACAATTGGCTCAGGTTCGTTTAGTAATTCAGTATAGTGCTCAAAACTTTTGTGAATGCTTTGTTTAAAGTCTTCCCAATTCTCTTCATCAATCGTTAACCCTGCTGCTTGACTATGTCCACCGAAGTGAGTCAGGTACTCATTTTGTTTAACGAGTTCTTCGAAGATATTTATCTTAGAGACACTTCTTGAACTTCCTTTATATTGCTTTTTCTCTTCTATGTATTGGAAGACAATCGCTGGTCTTTGGTATTTTTTAACCAAACGACTTGCAGCAATCCCCAAGACTCCGGCAGGCCAATCTTTATCTGCTTCAATAATAATATTTGGAATCGAGTCATACTGAGCCATACGATTTTCGATTTCTATAGTGATGTTTTCGGTGATAGATTTTCTTTCACGATTTTTTTCATTCACTATTTCTAATAACGATTCCGCTTCAGAAATATCTAAAGTTTTCAATAACTCTAAGCCCGGCGTCGGATCTCCTAATCGACCAACTGCATTTAAACGTGGACCAATAATAAAGCCAATCGTCTCACTCGTTAAGTTATCTAAATTAACTTTTTCATTTTGTAATAATAATTGTAAACCAACGCGCATCGAGTCTTTAATTAGAGTCAATCCACTTAATACAATCGTTCGATTTTCATCCGTTAAAGACACCATATCTGCAACCGTACCGATTGCTGCCAATTCAACAGCTTCTGTCGGAACTTCACCTAATAATGCACTAACTACTTTCAAAGCAACTCCCGCCCCACTTAATTCTGGGAAAGGATATTGACCTGATGGATGTTTTGGATGAATAATTGAGAATGCATTCGGTAATTCACTTTGCAATTCATGGTGATCGGTAATAATACAATCCACACCTATATCATTCATTGCATCCACAGCTACAAAGCCAGCAACACCGTTATCGACGGTTATGATTAATCGGATATCTAATTCGTTAACCAACTCACTCCAACGTGCTTTATTTGGCCCATAACCGTCTGTTAAGCGGTTTGGTAAATAGTAATGGACGTTGGCTCCAATAGTCTCTAAAGTCTCATACATTACCAATGTGCTAGTAATACCGTCTGCATCATAATCTCCATAGATTAAGATTGGTTCAAATTCTTCAATCGCTTTTTGAATGCGTTCGATTGTTTTGTCCATCTCAAATAGTAGAAAAGGATCATGATAAAGTTGAGGTTTTTGATTTGTTTTCTCAATTAACTCTTCAGAACTTGTGATGCCTCTAATTGAACATAGGCGTAAAAAAGTTGAACTAAATGTAGATTCATTATTGTCTAAAATACTTTTAGAAGCGTCTCTATTAAACTCTGGTCTGATTTGCCAATCAAACTGTGCCATATTGAACTTCACGAATATTACACTTCCTCTGTTGTATCAGTTGCTACATCTTCATTTAATTCTGGTTTTTCTTCTGTTTCTACAGAAATTGTATTACGTGAAACACGCTCTTGTTCTTCGACCTTACTGCGTAATTCAGCAATTGTTGCATCTTTTTCAATCGCAGTATTTGAGTGATTATGTTTCTCTTTTGATAATTGTTTTTCTAATTCTTTATTTTTCTTTCTGTTTGATTGAATCGCAGACATTGATGCAATCATTCCAATGATAACTCCAACCAAAATACTGAATAATACAACTAAGACAAGTGATACTTCAAATTGAGTGAAAAAGAAATCAATTCCAACAACATTTGTATTTTGTAATGCAAAAACGACTACTAAGATTAGTAACATAATAATCGCAATAACTTTCCATTGTTCTTTCATCTAATTATCCTCCTTGAAATTTAACATTTCTCCTGCTAATTTATCTCCAATACTTGGAAACACTTTATATAGTATATCAATAAAATGATAATAACGGGGACGATTTAACTCTCTTTTGCGACGTGATGGTTTTAAATGTTTAGTCACATCTTTAGCTAACTTTTGTGGATTTAATGCAAATGCTTTAATACGGTCATAATATTCTTTAGAATTTGAATCATGATTGAAAAAGTCCGTTTTGACAGGTCCAGGATTAATTATTGTCACATCAATACCAAACCGCTTTAATTCCAATCTTAAACTATTCGCATAGCCTATCACTGCAAACTTCGATGCCGAATAAACACTTGAACTTGGTGTGGCTATTTTACCAGCTATGGAAGAGATGAATAAAATATGTCCAGTTGTATTTTTAATAATCATTTCCCTTGCGACCAATTGTGATAGATAGATCATCGCATAAGTATTGATTTTAAAGAGCTGATCAATTTCTTTAGAAGTGAAATCCACTGCTTTTTTAAATATACCCATACCACTTGAATTGATTAAATAATCTATATGACCAAAGGCATTGATTGTTTCTTCAACGGTTTCTTCAATTTCTTTAGCCTCAGATAAATCTTTCGCTAACACAAGTGTGTCTATTTCGTATTCTTGCTTCAGTTTGTCTGCCAATTCATTGAGTACTTCTTCTCTTCGAGATACTAATACAAGATTACCGCCTTTTTTGGCTACTTCAATGGCAATCGCTTTACCGATACCACTTGAAGCGCCCGTAAGTAATACGACTTTGTTTTTCAGAAACATAATCTCATCCTTTCAATTATATTTCAAATTCATTTAAATCATAAGCAATTTTCGTTTGTTTGAATATTGAGCGCGCATCTTTTTCTAATTGTTTCACATCTGCCCCTAAATATCTTGAGCTAATGTGATTTAAATATAATTGCTTAACCTTTGATTGTTTAGCAACTTGTGCTGCTTGTTCAACTGTAGAATGGAAATAACGATTCGCCATCTTGTTCTCACCTTTTGCATGTGTCCCTTCATGAACAAGGACATCAGCTTCTTCGGCTAATTTCCCGATGTTTGCATTGGGTCTCGTATCTCCTATAATTGCAATGACTTTACCTGGTTGGGCTTCCCCGACAAAATCTTTCCCATCAAGTTCAGTACCATCTTCTAAAGTGACTGTTTTTCCATTTTTTAACTTCCCAAATATCGGTCCGTTTGGAATATTGTATTCTTTAAGTTTATCAACCAATAACACACCATCGGATTTCGGTTCTTCAATTCTATAACCAAATGATAGAATATTATGTTGTAGAGGTAAGTATTTAACTTTCCAGCCTTTATTTAATTGAATTTCTCCACCCTTTGGATCTAGTTCAACTATATTTACTTTATAAAGTAAATTTGATTTTGAATATTTCAATGAAGCATTAATGTATTGTTCAATCCCAGGAGGTCCGTAGATGGTAATAGGTTGGTTATCACCGCCTTGGAACGAACGACTACTTAAAAATCCTGGTAAGCCGAATATATGATCCCCATGCATATGAGTAATAAATATATTTTTGACCTTTCCTGGTTTCAATGTTGTTTTTAATATTTGATGTTGAGTTCCTTCTCCACAATCAAATAGCCAAGTTTCATTCAATTCATTCAATAGTTTTAACACTAAAGAACTTACATTACGACTTTTTGATGGAACGCCAGCGCCAGTTCCTAAAAATAATATTTCCATAGTCACTACCTTTCCTTAATACATTATATTTTACTACATATTTTTGAGAATTACTTTACATTTATTTTATTAAACATTAAAAGAGTGTTAGTGAGTTAATCTCCCCACCAACACTCCTCAATTAACTAATTTTTTATCTTTGACGATATATTTCATTAGCAATAAAGACTGATAATTCGTGTGCTCCTTCTTCAGTTGGATGCGCACCGTCTTCTCTTTGCCAGCCGACTTGGTCGTTTGAGTAACTTGCCCAATCAATAATATGAACATTACCAAATCGCTGAGCTGCTGCTAATAATTGTTTGTTAGCGTCAGACACCCATGAACGCTTTGTATCTGATGTTACAAAGAAAATATCATGTTCTGGCCCAATCGCTTCAATGTAGTCATTAATTTGACCTGCTGTAAAGGTTCCATTTGATCCCATCATTGTAACAACTGTTGGTTTCAAAAGTCCACTTTGATCTAAACTATTAACAACCGACACACTATTATACAGTTGACGTCCGACTTCACCGTTAATGACCGCTTTCGGGAAGGCATTTTGAATTTGTTTTGTTGCTGCTAATAAAGTAGAGTCTCCTACAAAGGTAATATCTAGTCCATTGGCATAAAGCATTTCTTGTTGGCCGAGGCCTTCAATATTGTTAACTACTTTCACATTTTCAGTATCTTCTGTCTGTGTATCTTCGGCTATTTGGGAGTTCGTTTCAATAATCGTTTGCAATTCTTCTGCCGTTTGAGCTCTTTCTTCAGGTGCAGCAAAAATTCCAATCGTACCAATGACGAAAATCACAATATAAGCACCTGTAATCACTTTAACGTTTAAAAGAGTCCCTTTATGAGATCTTAAATATTTTAATTGGTGACGTGTTTTCTTAAGATTAAAGTCTTGTCCAAGTGGTAAACTAATAGTCACTTGCTCAAATAATCGGTAACTAATTTCAGCAAGTATCGCGATAATTAAAAACTGAATTGTATAGTTTGCCCATGATGGTAAACCTAAATTTTGCATCATATTAGGAATAATTAAATAAACAGGATAAAACCATAAATAATAAGAATAACTACGTTTACCAATAAAGGTAAGCAGTGGAAAACTTAATATCTTGTTCCAAATCGTACTTGGGTGAATGGAAACAAGAATAAATAATGCACTTAAAAGCGTGAATAAACTCATCCCAAAGCGATAAGCAAAGGGTTGTGTTCCGTACATAAATTTACACATAAAGAACATCAAGACCATAATTAACGTCCCTATACCATTAAAAATCCAATTAATTTTACCTTTAATTGGCTTCGCAGTAAGATTCATCGGTAATATTAAACCGACAACCCCACCTGCTGTATAAGAAAACGCCCGTGTAAATACACTATAATAAATACGTGTAGGGTCTTCACCATCTTTATATAAATAACCCATTAAAAATGCTGATACAACAGTAACAATGAGTAACATATTCACGGTTGTTGTTTGTTTCTTATGCCAAGAATATAATAGCAATATTATTACGGGTGTAAGTAATATTAACTGACCTAAAATTCCGACATACCATAAGTGCGTAAAGGCACTTGGGTTTGCAGCCTGAACGAAATAAGACTGTTCATTCAAGATTTGATAATAGTTATTAAAGAAAGCAAGTCCTGATAAAGCCATATTTCTAAGGTTAAATAAAGACCCTCTTGAAAATAACAAGATAAAAGAACTTGCTGTTATAATCATGGCTAACATTGGGAAAAACAATCGACTTAACCTTTTTTTATAAAAGGTTAAGTAATTTATTTTAATTCCTTTTTGACTAGCACTAACAAAGTGTCTAAAGTTAAAAAAACCAGCGATTAACAAGAACATATTTACCGCTAAAAATCCACCGGGTAAAATATGCTGGAAAAAATAATACACAATAATTGTGATAATTGATAGCCCTTTAAGACCATCAAAGATATCTAATCTTTTTTTGGACTTAGTTTCTTGTGACATGCTATCACCTAATCCATAAACTCAAACTGGAATGTTGATAACTCAACAATATCTCCTGTCTGAGCTCCAATATCACGAAGAGCTTGATCAATTCCCATACCACGCATTTGTCTTTGGAAACGAGCAATACTTTCATCATGTGCCATATTCGTCATCGCAAATAATTTTTCGATTTGAGCACCCGTAATACGGTAGAAGCCTTCTTCGACTTGTTCGACTTCGAAAGGCGCTTCTTCTTGCTCTAAAGTATAATAAGCTTCTTCGACTTCAACTTCTTCTTCAAGTGGAATAAATTCTTCGTTTTGAACAAGTGAAGCTGTTTTCTTGATTAACTGATCTACCCCTTGATTTTGCCATGAGCTGATAGGATAAATCTCTGGAACATCTAAATCACGTTCGCCGTAATATGCATTTAGTTTTTCTTCAAATATTTCAAGATTTTCTTCTGAGATCGCTTCGTCCATTTTATTAGCGACAATCACCATCGGTCTCAGTAATAATCTTTCGTTATATGCTTCTAATTCATCCATAATATCAGTGAAATCAACAAAAGGATCTCGACCATGTACAGCTCCCATATCAATAACGTGTAACATTATTTTTGTTCTTTCGATGTGGCGTAAGAATTGAATTCCTAAACCTACACCTTCAGAAGCTCCTTCAATTAAACCTGGCATATCTGCGACAACAAACTCTTGCTGGTTTCGCAATTGTACAACACCTAAGTTCGGAACTAACGTTGTAAATTGATAGTCAGCTATCTTTGGTTTTGCATTACTAATTAGTGATAGCAACGTTGATTTACCAACACTTGGGTAACCAATTAAAGCAACATCTGCAAGAACTTTTAGTTCAAGTTCTAATTCTAATTCTTCACCGGGCTCACCATTTTCTGCAATAGAGGGTGCAGGGTTTTTATGCGTCGCAAAACGAATGTTCCCGCGACCACCACGTCCTCCTTTAGCAACAGTGAATTTTTGACCATTATCAACTAAATCGGCCATGAATTGACCAGTTTTAGCTTCACGGACAATCGTTCCAGGTGGAACTTTAATAATTAAATCCTCTGCTCCGGCTCCGTATTTACTCTTACTCATTCCATTTTCACCATTTTTGGCTTTAAAATGACGGTTGTAACGGAAATCCATTAAGGTTCTTAATCCTTCATCAACGATGAAGATAACATCCCCTCCTTGACCTCCATCTCCGCCGGCTGGTCCACCATCTGGAACGTATTTCTCTCTACGGAAAGCGACCATTCCATCGCCACCCTTGCCTGCTTTGACTTCTACTTTAGCATGATCTAAAAATGTTGACATTTGACATCACTCCTTTCTTTATCTGTGTAATTTTCTAAAACTTACTGTTTAATTCTCTTGGGTCTATAAATTTCAATACTTTATCCGTAATAAATTTCATCGTTTTCAATCTGTTTTCTCTAATTGCTTCATTATCGTCATTTACCATATTGTTATTGAAGTAATCTGCAATTGGATCTGACAATTTAACGAACATTTCTAATGCTTTATCTCTGTTCGTAGAGAAATCTGATTTTAACATATCGAATAATTTTTGTTCCGATTCAGTTTGAGCTTTCGTTTCTTCGAATAAGCCGTCTGAATTTTCCTTCACACCTAAATTGACAACACGTGTTAAAGATTCAACTAAGTTACGATACTCTTCTGGAGAGTCATTCTTAAGTTTTTGAATGCCTCTAGCAAAGTTCACACCTGCATACACATTAGCATGACGTCCATTAAGCTCTGCTTGAATGATATCATAATCAATCGCTTCTTTCTCAAGAAATTGTTGAATACGTAATTTAATAAAATCAATAAATGATTCAATTAAATCTTCTTCGGTAACATCCATATCTTTAATCACAACTTTAACAAATTCATGCATATCAAAGTTCCAATCATATTTCTCACTGATTTCTACCATTCCCATCGCTTGACGGCGAAGTGCATAAGGATCGTTTGATCCTGTTGGGATTAATCCGATGTTAAAGTAGTTTAATAGTGTATCAAATTTATCAGCAAAAGCAAGCATTGCTCCGGATAAAGTTTCAGGTAATTCTCCACCACTGCTTGTTGGCATGTATTGTTGGCTAATTGTATGAGCAATCTCATCTGAAAGACCAAATTTCTTCGCGTAAATTTCGCCCATCTGACCTTGTAACTCATCAAATTCGTTTACTACTTGGGTCATTAAATCAAATTTGTAAATTTTACTTGCTTCACTTGCAATGGCACCCGCTTCAGGTTCATTGATCGTTTCAGCTAATTTTTGAATGATGAGTTCCACACGTTTTTGTTTATCAGCTAATGTACCTAGTTTGAAATGTTCTTTAACTGATTCTAACTTCTCTGTAAAGAAAGCTAAATCATGTGTCATATCTTCATGATAGAAGAATAAAGCATCTTCTAAACGAGCTTTCAACACTTTTTTATTTCCTTTGATAACATTTTCAATGTGATTGGCGTCACCATTACGAACTGAGATGAAATAAGGTAACAGCTTATCAGTTTCTTGATCTAAAGCGTAGAAATATCTTTGATGGTCTCTCATCGCAGTGATTAAAACAATTTGTGGAATTTCTAAATATTCATCTTCAAATTGTCCAAAGAAAGCTGTTGGCCACTCAACTAAAGCCGTTACTTCATCTAATAAATCTTCTGTCATTGGGACATTCCAAGTGTTATCTGAAGCGATTTGTTCAATTTGTTTGATAATAATATCTTTTCTTTCATTTGTATCAACAATTACAAATTCATCTCTTAGTTTTTCTACATAAGTATCAGGAGACGTAATTTCTGTCTTGCCACCTAGGGAACGGTGACCTATTGATGTATTACTTGCTTCGATATTAATAAAGCTAAATGGTACGACTTCATCATCTAGTAATGACACAATCCAGTGTACTGGACGGATAAAGCTTTTATGGAATGAATTCCAAGTCATACTAACTGGGAATGTCATCGCGTTTAATACATCAGCCATATTCGCTAATACCTCTTTAGCTGATAAGCCTTCTGTATGTTTATTAACGAAGATATAGTCTTCATCTTTAATTTGTTCAACAAAAATGTCGTCGACAGTTAATTTTTGTCCGCGAACAAAACCTTGTGCTGCCTTACTCCATGCACCTGCGTCGTCTTGAGCAATGCGTAATGCAGGTCCTTTAACTTTCTCAGACACGTCTTCTTGACGTTCCGCAATTCCTTTAACAATCACAGCTAAGCGTCTTGGTGTTGAATAAGCAACTGCATCATCATAAGTTAATCGGTTATCAGTTAAAAACTGCTCGACTTTATCTTTTAATTGGTCGCTTAATTCAGTTAAAAAACGAGCAGGTATTTCTTCCATACCAACTTCTAATAAATAATCTTTTGTCATTTCAATTGCTCCTTTACGCTTTGTCTTTGTTTAATAATGGGAAGCCAAGCTCTTCACGCTCATTAACAAATGCTTGTGCAACAGAGCGAGCCATTTTTCTAATTCTACCTAAATACCCAGCACGGTCTGATTGAGAAATTACTCCGCGTGCATCAAGTAAATTGAATGTGTGCGAACATTTTAAGATGTAATCATAAGCTGGATGTGACAGTCCATTATCAATTAAATTCATTGCTTCTTTTTCAAATGCATTAAATTGAGTGAAAAGCATTTCTGTATTACTTAAATCAAATGAGTAAGTCGAGTGTTCACGTTCAGGTTGTTTAAATATTTCACCATATTTCACTCCCGGAGCCCATTCTAAATCATAAACATTATCCACATCTAGAATATACATGGCTAAACGCTCTAATCCATATGTTAATTCACTTGTTACTGGGTCTACTTTTAAACCACCTACTTGTTGGAAGTAAGTAAATTGTGTAATTTCCATTCCATCAATCCATACTTCCCATCCTAATCCTGCACAGCCTAATGATGGGTTTTCCCAGTTATCTTCAACAAAACGAATGTCATGCGCAAGTGGGTCAATCCCTAAAGCCACTAAGCTATCTAAGTATAATTCTTGAATATTTGTCGGAGATGGTTTCATCACAACTTGAAATTGATGATGTTGATATAAACGGTTTGGGTTTTCACCATAACGCCCATCAGCTGGACGTCTTGATGGTTCAACATACGCTGCATTCCAAGGCTCAGGTCCGATTGCACGTAAGAAAGTATACGGGCTCATTGTCCCTGCCCCTTTTTCAGTGTCATAACTTTGTAAAATTAAACACCCTTGTTCTGCCCAAAATTGTTGTAATGTTAATATCATTTCTTGAATTGTCTTTGCCATTGATAATTCCTCTTTTCTGTAAAATAAAAAAACTGCCCCTATGATTAGATAAAAATCTAAATCATAGGGACGAAGTAAATTCGCGGTTCCACCCTAATTCAAGCGTTAACTTGCACTTATGTCAAACGATTCAATTAAAAAACACTTTTAAGGTTGCCTTCGATTTGGTCTAGCTTTCACTCTCCTAGACTCGCTTTACTATCTTATTTATTCACCTTAATACATAGAACATCATACTACAATTCACTCAAATTCTCAATCAGATTTGTGTCGTTTTCTGATGACATCTTCCATGGAAGCACTTAAAGTGTCCAAATTATTTAAATAACTCTTGCTCTTCAAGTTAATACCGACAAATTCTTTATAAATTTCATCCATTAATCGACGTAATTCTTGGATTGTCTCCTGACTAACCTGAATACTATTAATCTGATGTAAACTAGCTAAATCAAGTCGACTTGCAATAAACATTGCCTTAGGCGCAATATGCATACGAAATGGATCTTCATGAAAGTGTTTCTGACATAACACCCCTTGTAATTTCATACTGAAATCAAAGGGCTGTACCGTTGTGCCACAGATGCGACACCGATCAAAATGTATGTCAAAACCAAAATACCGTAATAACTTAATCTCCATGCTGATCGTAATCGCTTCGTAAGAGACATCGCTATTCATTAGTTCCAATGCTTTCTTTAGCATCTCATATAATGCTTGATCTGGTGTGTTGTCATTAATCGCTGCATCTACTAATTGGGTCACATAACTTGAATATGCTTGTTTCATATAGTCCGTTTGAATTTTTCGATGAATTTCAATCGTATTCGCTTCTTTTAGAAAAGATAAGCCTTCTTCATTTATGTTACCAATATAGTGGTTCACTGTGAGTGGTATCAGTTGACTAGTTAAGCGATGATTAGGTTTTTGTAAGCCTCTTACAAAGAACATTTTTGTTCCATAATCTTCTGTAAAAATCTTTACGAGCGCATCATGTTCCCGATGCTTTCTTTGAAACAAAACAATCCCTTCAAACCGTTCATTCAACTAATCACCTCTGTCATTTAATAATTATCTGGTTGATAACCAAAGTCATTCAATTGAGTACGACGATCGCGCCAATTCTTTTGAACTTTCACCCATAAATCAAGATAAACTTTATCTCCTAATAGAATTTCAATATCTCGACGAGCGCGTTGACCAATTTTTTTAATCATTGATCCTTGGGCTCCGATAATAATTCCTTTTTGAGAACTGCGTTCTACAATAATAGCTGCTTGAATCTCAATCTTATCATCTTCGTTACGTCTCATACTCTCAACTTGAACCGCAACCGAATGCGGAATTTCTTCGCGCGTTAATTCTAATATTTTCTCACGAATAAATTCAGCGACTATAAAGTATTCTGGGTGATCCATCACTTGGTCAGCTGGATAATATTGAGGTCCTTCTGGAATAATTTCTTTAATTCCTTTAACTAGCGCATCAACATTATTACCTTCTGTGGCACTGATTGGGAAGATTTCATCAAAATCATGTTCTTGACGGTACGAATCAATGATTGGTAATAATTCGTCTGGTGTTACTAGATCAATCTTATTAATAACTAAGAACACAGGAATGTTCGCTTGTTTCACGCGTTCAATCACCAAGCGGTCCCCAGGTCCGATTTTTTCGGAGGCATTCACAACTACTAAGATTCCGTCTACCCCTTTAAGTGCGCTGTATGCTGCATTCAACATAAAGTCACCTAACGCATGTTTTGGTTTATGAATTCCCGGTGTATCTATGAAGACAATTTGGCTTTCTTCATCAGTCACAACCCCTTGAATTCGATTACGTGTTGTTTGCGCTTTATCAGACATAATTGCTACTTTTTGTCCGACAAAACGGTTTAATAAAGTTGATTTCCCTACATTTGGTCTACCAATAATGGTAATAAAACCTGATTTAAATTTGTTATTTTCCATAAACACTCCTTAATTAATAAATATTAACTTCCAAATTTTTGGTATAAATATAATCATTCCAATAACAACCGACATGGTAGCAACTACTAATACTGCGCCAGCGGATGCATCTTTTGCTTTTTTCGCTAGTTGATGGTACTCCTTTTGACACGCTAAATCAACTGTATGTTCGATGGAAGTATTCAATAATTCCATACCGATGACTAAGCCAATGCAAATAACGATACTCAACCACTCAACTAAATTAATCTTGAATAGAAAGCCTGCAATGATAACTAGAGCTGTAATAATCATATGGATTTTAATATTTCTTTCGACTTTTACTGTCTCCATAATCCCTTGGACTGCATGATAGACAGACTTCGTAAATTTATTATTGCCCTCGTGAAAAGCCATTTTCTTCTAGCACCTCTTCTTGTAACGAGAACATTTCTTTTTCGTCAGCTTCGGTTTGATGGTCATATCCATTCAAATGTAAGAAGCCATGGACAGCTAAGAATGCTAATTCTCTTTCGACTGAATGTCCATAATCTTCAGCCTGTTCAACGGTTTTTTCAAAAGAAATAATAATATCTCCTAAGTGTTTGGACACATCACCGCCACCTTCAATGTCAGAAAATGAATCAAAGTTGAAGTTCGGTGCCTCATCTACGTCTTCCTCTAAAGCAAAACTTAATACATCCGTTGGGCGATCAATACCACGATACTCTTTATTCAATTCATGAATAATATCATTAGATACGATTGAGATATCGACTTCGATACCTTCGCCTAATCCAAGTTTGTGAGCTGTTTGGGTAATAATGTGGTTTAACATCTCTGTATGTTCTTCAGTTAGTAACCCATCTTCATCTATTAAATCTATAATCATAAGTTGTCCTCCGTTTTTTAATCTGGATACTCCACCCGAGTATGAAATGTACTTGCTATAGTGTGTACAATTGATTTTTTAACTTTTTCTAATTCAGCGACTGTCATATGACACTCTTCAAATTGTCCTTCAGTCAATTTCCCATTAATAATATTATCAACTAAATTTTCAAATGCCGTTTGCGTATGTTCCTTAATTGTTCTAGAAGCAGCTTCAACTGAATCAGCAATCATGATAATCATCGCCTCTTTACTTTGAGGCTTAGGTCCAGGATAGCGGAACTTTTCCTCGTCCACATGATTGTTTGTTCGTTTAGCCTGATGATAAAAATACCTTACTAAAGTGGTTCCGTGATGTTGCATACAAATATCTATAACACTTTCTGGCATATCATATTCTCGTAAGATCTTTTCACCTTCAGTGACATGCCCAATAATAATGGCAGCACTCTCTTCAGCCGTCACCATTGAATGTGGAGACTCCATTCCTTCAGATAAATTCTCAACGAAAAACAATGGATGATTTACCTTTCCAATATCATGGTAATACGATGCAATTCTTACTAATAATGAATCTGCTCCGATAGCATCCGCAGCATTCGCTGAAATATTCGCTACCATCATACTATGGTGATATGAGCCTGGTGCTTTCTCTACAATACTTTTCAATAGCGGATGAGTTAAATTCGCTAGTTGGTTTAAAGTTAATGGTGCTTTACTGCTTAAAAGTTTATGCCAATATGGTTCAATAAAGAAATAAATACCAAAGCCTATCAGTAAATTAAATAATATAAACGATAATATAACAACTGAAATTTCAGATACTAATGAAACGTTCGTCATCAACACAACCGGCATGGCAAATACAGAATGCAAGACCAATGCATATAAGAAGCCGTACCTTAAAGAGTTTTTATTCTTAACTAGTAATTGATAACTTAATGAAATTAGAGAACTAAAGAAATAAAAACTTGTAATCATAAAGGTCACAGTCATACTATCGCCGTCATGAGAAATAAATAATGCAAGTAAATTGAAAAAGCCCATAAAGAATAAGGTTAATCTTATATTGGTTCTTGGTCTTAATAACATTGGGATCACATAGATTGGCAGAAATAACATGGCGTAATCAATCCCATTCAATTGCAATATATACAACACTCTCAAGACAAGAAAACTTACTGTAAAGAGTAAGCCATAACCCAGGATTTGTGTACCCAATTCAATGTCCAATAGCGCATTTTCTTTCTCTTTTACAACATAGTAAACAAGTGCGATTGCATGAATGATAATAACTGCAGCAAAAGCAATTAATAAATCATTGTTAGACTCTCGATCTAGATAACCAAGCAAATCTAATTGTCTGTAGGTCGTTTGGTTAATAATGTGCCCTTCTTGAACGATTATTTGCCCTTGTAAGATATAGCTCGGTTGAACAGCATTCTCTGCTTCTGCACGACGCTTTTCTGTCTCGCTTTCACTATAAACTACGGTTGGCACAACCAATTCTTGCATTAATTCGCTGATAATGCCCTTATTTTCAGAGTTTATATCCAATTCGCTAATATATTGATTCACATCTGATAAAATTTGATTTAAATCAGTCGATTCAATTTCACTACTTAAAACACTCGCAAGTAAATCATTGATTTGTTGTTGCATTTGATTTAAATCTTCATTATTTACTGTTAACAGTCTAGTAATAGAGTCCACTGATAACGATTCATCTAATTCTTCGACCGAATCACTCTCACTCGCTAAGATTGCTTGATTATAAACAACAAGCTGTTCCGTGGCTTCTAATTGTCCAAAAGGAACAGATTGTGTCTCAGCTCGTTGACTATCTATCGAGGTGATACCCACCAGATCACTTAATACAGAATCTTCAAGCATCTCATTAATGTCAACAGTTGAGTACTCATTCTCTCTAATAGAATAAATTAAATTAAAAAACTCTTCAGTCTGCTCCACTTGTTGATCAAGAATAGCAGGCTGAAAAACATATGCGTCTGGCACGCTTGAGCGTGCACGTTCCATATTAATCTCAGTCTGTTCAGTATCTTCTATCGTCACAGGAGCTTGAACTGTTTTCTCCGCAACTTGGTTGATGCGAAAGTTATATTGTTCAGGTTGCACATCTGTAAAACCTATAAAAAATATCAACACAGACATAAGCAAAATAATTAGAGGGATGAATAATGTGCCTAAAACCGTCTGTAGTTTCCGTAATTGCTGGTTCATTTTACTCCCCCTCTATATAAAATTAATCTTCAGAATAAGCTCTAATAATATCCGCTACAACTGGATGACGTACAACATCAAATTCATCAAAGTAATTAAATTTAATTTTATTTATTTTATTTAATTTTCTCTCAGCATCAATTAAGCCTGATTTAACACCTTTTGGTAAGTCAATTTGAGTTTGGTCTCCGTTAATAATCATCTTAGAACCAAAGCCAAGTCGTGTTAAGAACATCTTCATTTGTGCAATGGTTGTATTTTGAGCTTCATCTAAGATAACAAAAGCGTCATCTAATGTACGACCACGCATATATGCTAAAGGCGCAATTTCAATAATACCTCTTTCCATCAAACGATTTGTATGTTCCATCCCAAAAATAGCATAAAGTGCATCGTAAACAGGTCTCAGATATGGATCTACTTTTTCTTTCAAGTCGCCTGGTAAAAATCCAAGGCTCTCTCCGGCTTCTACGGCAGGACGAGTTAAAATGATTTTCTTAACACGGCCTTCTCTCATAGCTTGAACTGCTAAAACTACCGCTAAGAAAGTTTTCCCTGTACCTGCTGGCCCGATTCCAAACACCACATCGTGAGTTTCAACTGCTTTGACATATTGTAATTGTCCAAAATTTTTCGCACGAATCGCTGTTCCGTCATATGCTCGACCGATGACTTCTTCAAATAGGTTAATGAAATATTCAATGGTTCCATTTTTTGCCATCTTAACAGCAGTAATGATATCCATCGTTCGAGGGGTAATCCCTCTTTCTAAAAGCTCAACTAAATTCAACATGATTGCTCGTGTCATCTCAACATCATCTTCTTTTCCTGATATTGTTATGACTTCGCCACGATTACTCACCTGAATATCAAAGTTCTCTTCGAGTAATCGAACATACCTATCATGTGTCCCTAGTATCGCTAATAACCAATCTTGGTTTGATACAATAACTTGTTGTGAAAATGCATCTGCTCCGCTCAAATAATACGCTCCTTTTATCATTGTCTTTAATTAAAATAAGATTACCATAAATACATAAAAAAATGAACTTTAGTACCCGATTATATCAAAATCCTCTAGATATTGTATGATAGAACAAAGTTACTTCAATGTTTTTCATCTTTACATCTAATTTACACGATATTTACAGGAAATTTACACTTCTATCGTATAGTTAGTGATGGAAATAACAAAAATATTGTTTAAGGAGAATGTAAATGAAATCTTTGAAAAAAATGGTCTTATCTGCCTTACTGGCAACGACTATGTTATCAAGCGTTGGATTTAATGTTCACGCACAAGATACAGCGACAGGTTCAATCACTGAAGATACACATATCGCTAATGAGGAACGTGCGAATGATGAGGCATATTCAGAAGACGCAATTACTGCAGAAGACGGCATTGAATTTGACGATGAAGGTAATATTACGACAGTAACGATTGGTGGAGAAACTGCAGAAGTTACTCAAGAAAATCCAGCTAATCCTGAGGCGCCTGTGAATAATACACCAAACAGAATTACAACGAACTTAACAGATGATCCTTCGACATCAATGCATTTCCAATGGCACACAACGGATGCAGATGAGAACGCTAAGTTATACATTTGGGAAGATGGGCAATCGATGGATGACGCTGCTGAAGTAGATCCTGAAATCATTGAAATTGATGATGCTTTCTATAACCAAATGACAGAAGACGGGCATTACGTTTATGCTATTATGTGGGATGAGGAAGAAGATGAGCCAATGACAGACGATGATGACCCATGGATTGCAGCTGAAAATCCAGATCAAGTTATTGGATACTATACTGATGAAGTATTCTCAAATGACAACTTATTATGGCTAGACAAAGGGTTTGACAATTATTCTTTAGGTTTACCTTATCCTAGCTTTACTGAAACAGCCTATAAAGCGACTGCGACTGAATTAAATCCAAATACTATATATCACTACGCAGTTGGAAATAAAGACGGTGAATTATCTGAAGAAGCGACATTTACAACAGCAAGCGAATCAAATGAAGATTTCTCATTCATTCACTATACTGACACTCAAAATGCTTTCTCATCAGAAAACCAACGTTCAGAAGCTGATTATTCAAATTCTACGATTCAATCAATGTTAGAAAACCCTAATGCAGAAGATGCAAAATTTGCTCTACATACAGGTGTTGTGGTTAATGATGACTGGAACGATACAGAATGGGACTTAACTTTAGATGCATTATTACCATTAAATAATGAAATGCCACATATGTTTATCACCGGTAACCATGATAATGATAACTTCTTAGATCATATTAATACCGACAATGCCGTTGAAGGCATGGATTCAGGTGCAGCTTACTCAACTCGTTATAACGGTGTACAATTCATTAACTTAAACACTGAACAAGCAAATGAATCAGACGAAGATGCAGTACCAGCAATCTTAGATAACCAAATGGAGTGGTTTGAGGAAGAGTTACAAAAAGCTCAAGAAGCTAAGGACAATGGAGACATTGACTGGGTATTTGTCAGCTATCACCGCCCTCTATTCTCTTCATCTTATCATTCATTAGAAGATGAAAGTGTACAATTAATTCGTGATGATTTAATGGCTTTACTAGATGAGTATGATGTTGATTTAGTCTTTAATGGACACGATCACAACTTAACTGTGACGCATGCACTAACTCATAATGCTGAAGCATTCGGGAATGCAGAAGTAGCCACTGCCGGTGAAACGAATGAGGACGTGACAACGTTCAATAATCCTGAAGGAACGGTCTTCTTTATTCCAAGTACAGCAGGAACTAAGACTTATAACACGATTTATAAACTTGAAAGTTTTGATTGGATCTTAGAAAACGAAGATATTCATGAAACATACGAAGACTTATTCGGTCATGAATTAACTGAAGAAAACATTAATAGCTTCCGCGAGTTATTATTAACAGAAGAACAACCATTCGTTTCGTCATTCTATGCAGAAGGTCATTCAAATGCCCGTGAATCAAACTTCCAACACTACTCTGTTGTAGACGTGACTTCAGAAACTGTCACTTATGAATTATATCAAGTGGTTGGTGAAGATTTAGATAACCGTGAAACAACACTTGTTCATTCTTATGAAATTACTAAATAATTTTCTATACTAGATAAATAAAGCTGCGAGTGAGATTTCTCTTACTCGCAGCTTTTTGTATAAAAATAAAAACACCCTTTCGGGTGTTTAAAAAGATTAACCTAATAGATTCTTTGTAACTTCTTTTACAAGGTTACCATCAGCTTTTCCTTTTAGGTTGGCCATAGCTTTCCCCATAACTTTACCAAAGTCAGATTTAGAAGTTGCATTCAGTTCGTCCATTACTTTTCGAACTTCAACTTCAATTTCTTCTTCTGATAATTGTTTAGGTAAGTAACGTTCGACTACTACAATTTCATCGGTTACTTCATCTACTAAATCTTGTCGTCCAGCTTTTTCAAATTCAGCTAAAGAATCTTTACGCTGCTTTAATTCGCGAGCAATTATCGTAATTTCTTGCTCCTCATTTAAAGGTTCAGAATGCTCTAATTGCTCCATTTGTAATGCCGACTTCAACATACGTAATACTTTTAAAGTCTCTTTATCTCTAGCCTTCATCGCTTGCTTGACGTCTTGATTAATTCGTTCAGTTAGTGACATTTCGCCTCACCTATCTGTTATTTAGAATTTTCTTTTACGAGCTGCTTCCGATTTTTTCTTACGTTTAACACTTGGTTTTTCGTAAAATTCACGTTTACGTGCTTCTCTTAAAGTACCTGTTTTTGAAACATCTCGCTTAAAGCGACGAAGAGCGTCTTCTAATGATTCGTTATCACGAACTACTGTTTTAGACATTATGAATCCCCTCCTCCCAAGCTTTTCTGACCTTACTATTTTTTATGAAAAATAATAAAGTTCTTGTAATATTATAATCAAACAACCTTGTCTTTGCAAGGTCTTAATGAAAGTTTTTTCATAGAAAGTGTATATTTATTTTCAAAAATT
The DNA here is from genome assembly GCF_045528525.1 of Ruoffia sp. FAM 26255. Lineage (NCBI taxonomy): Bacteria > Bacillati > Bacillota > Bacilli > Lactobacillales > Aerococcaceae > Ruoffia > Ruoffia sp. FAM 26255. The sequence continues at coordinate 22,658 of NZ_JBGQQX010000006.1, forward strand.
CGATTAAATATAGGATTTTTATCCTATTTATCGAAAAGTTTATTAGATAAAATATTTAATTTAAGTATTTACACTTTGCACGTTGAACATAAACCAAATATTTCAAATCGATGTGTATCAATTTGAACATCTTTTAAAGCATCCGTCATTTTGATTAAATCCATCGGGCATGTTTCTAAAGGTATCGCCATTCCACAATTTGTGCAAATGAAATGATGATGATGGTGATTGTGGTCTAAACAATTCATACGGAAATGTTGTTCTTGGTTATATTCCGTGGCTTCCAGAATACCAGCTTCGACAAAGTCATATACATTACGGTACGTTGTGTTGTAACTCATCGTAGGATAATTTTCAGTTAGCTTCTCATGAACCGTTTGTGCACTTAAGTAACGATCATTACACGCAAAGAGCGTTAATATTTCTTGTCTTTTTTTAGTGTTTTTAAAGCCAAATTCTTTTAATTTTAAAATAGCGTCATTAATTTTAGTTTCTTCTTCTTTGGTTATAATTTCATAAGTCATTACTTGACGTCTCCTTATATAAATATGCTATGATGTAAGAACTTATAGGGGGTCATTTTAACATGAATGATAATACAGTACTACATTATTATATTTTATCAGATTCAATAGGAGAAACTGCTCAAAAAGTGGCAAAAGCCTCTTTTGCACAGTTCCCTAATATCACTACAGTATCACATAAATATACATTTATTTCAAATCATGAAACACTACATTCTATTCTAGAAGATGCAAATGAGCATGATGGCTTAGTTTTTATGACGATTGCCGATGCTGAATTAGCTAAATTTGCTGAAAAATACTGCATCAAGACCGGCTTGATTTGTTATAACTTAATCCAACCATTCACTTTAGAAATTGCGCGTCGACTTGAGACTGAACCTTCGGCAATTAGTGGAGCTCAATATGAATTATCAGAGGATTACTTCGATCGGATTCGCGCTATGGAATTCTGTTTAGCTTATGATGATGGTAAAGATCCTAAAGGTTTACGTGAAGCTGAGATTGTTATTCTAGGTATTTCACGTACCGGTAAAACACCATTAAGTATGTATCTAGGTACTTTAGGCTATAAAGTCGCAAATTTACCTTTAATTCCTGAAAAGGAAGTCACACCGATTCTTTATGAAATTGATTCGAAGAAAATTATCGGCTTAACGAATAGTTCTGGTGTCATTAATAAACATCGAGAATCACGTATGAAAGAATACGGTATAGGTACGGGTTCAAAATACGCTTCTAAAGCACGGGTTAATGAAGAATTGGAATATGCTCATAATATATATGAAGAGTTAGGTTGTCCGATTATTAATGTTTCTGATCGTAGTATTGAAGAATCAGCGAGTATCGTCATGGAAGTCATGAATTTACCACAAAGAATCTAATAACAAAATAAACACTAACACATATTCGGCTCTCTAAGAGCTTAATATGCGTTAGTGTTTTTATTTATCTTAAAATATCTGTGATTAAATTCGGATTATAAGTGTTTGCTTTAAACATAGCAATCTCCTCTTTATAAGGAGCTACTTTAACCTTTTCTTTCTCAGGAATTGGAACCCAAGGTGTTTCAAGAATCTTAGGGATATGGCTCAGTTGTGGATGATGAACAATTGCATTCAGCGTATCAAAGCCAATAGATCCTTCACCAATATTAGCGTGTCTATCTTTATAACTCTTAAATGGATTTTTAGAATCATTGATATGTAAGACTTTTAATCGATCTAAGCCAATGACTTTATCAAATTCGTTCAATACACCATCTAAATCATTAACAAGATCATAACCCGCATCATAAACGTGACACGTATCTAAGGTAATTGATAACTTCTCGTTGAAAGTAACCCCATCAATAATGGCAGCTAATTCCTCAAAGTTTCTACCAATTTCCGTCCCCTTACCTGCCATCGTCTCTAAAGCAATCTGTGGTGATTGTTCTGCAGTTAAAACGCCATTTAGACCGTTGATAATTTGCTTAATTCCAACTTCAGCACCCGCGCCCACATGCGCACCTGGATGCATCGTAATTTGAGTGGCACCAATAGCTTCTACGCGTTCAATTTCTTCTCGTAAAAATTGCATCGCAAAGTCATGGTAACCTTCCTTCGTTGTGTTAGCAAGATTAACAATGTAAGGAGCATGAACTGTAAAAAATTCAATACCGTTCTCTTTCATAAACGTCTTTGCTTCTTCAATTCTAAACTCAGAGACTTCTTTTCGACGCGTGTTTTGGGGCGCGCCAGTGTAAATCATAAAGATATTACTTCCGTAAGATGCTGCTTCTTGAGCAGCACCTAGAAGCATCTCTTTTCCCTTCATTGAAACGTGTGATCCGATATACATGATATCTCTCCTTGTATGCTTTACCTTAAAATTACTTTTTGCTTTCTTTAACTGAAATATTTAATTCACGTAATTGATCATTACTTACTCTACTTGGAGCTTGTGACATTAAGTCTAAACCGCGTCCAGTTTTAGGGAAGGCAATCACTTCACGAATGTTTGGCTCTTGAGCTAGAATCATAACTAAACGGTCTAATCCTAAAGCAATTCCGCCGTGTGGTGGGAAGCCGTATTCTAACGCGTCTAATAAGAAACCAAATTGACTATATGCTTCTTCTTTAGTGAAGCCTAATAGGTCAAACATTTGTTCTTGCATTTCACGAGTATGGATACGAATACTTCCTCCACCAATTTCATAACCATTTAAAACAATATCATACGCATTTGCTAATGCGTCTTGAGGTTTATTAGATAATTCAGAAATATCTGAGTTTTGTGGTGATGTGAATGGGTGGTGCATTGCAACGTAACGTTTGTTGTCTTCATCATACTCAAGTAATGGCCAATCTACTACCCAAAGGAAAGCTAATTCAGATGGGTCATATAATTCGTGCTTAGATCCTAAGTGAAGTCTAAGTGCGCCTAATGAGTCTGCTACGACTTTTGTAGAGTCAGCCATAAAGAAGATGATATCTCCTACTTTAGCGTCTAACGCATTGGTTAAGTAGTTGTAGTCTTCTTCTGATGAGAAGAATTTTGCAATTGGACCGTTAAAGCCATCTTCTGAAACTTTTGTCCATGCTAGACCTTTCGCTCCATATGGTTTAACTACGTTATATAATTCGTCTGCAGTTTTACGCGTATAATCGTCTGCATGACCTTTTAAGTTGATTGCTTTTACTTGACCACCGTTATCAACTGCACCTTTGAACACTCCAAAGTCAGTTGTTTTAGCGAAGTCTGAAAGATCCACTAATTTCATTTCGAAACGAATGTCAGGTTTATCTGAACCGTATTGATCCATCGCTTCTTGATAAGTCATTACTGGGAAATCTTCAGTGATTTCAATGCCTCTAGCTGCTTTCGCTACTGCTTTTAACATATCTTCAGTAAATTCTTGAATTTCTGCTTGAGTTAAGAAACTTGTTTCAATATCAACTTGTGTAAATTCTGGTTGACGGTCTCCACGTAAATCTTCATCACGGAAACAACGTACGATTTGGTAATAACGGTCCATTCCCGCACCCATTAATAATTGTTTGAATAATTGTGGTGATTGCGGTAATGCAAAGAAATGACCTGCGTTATTTCGTGTTGGAACTAAATAGTCACGTGCCCCTTCAGGTGTTGACTTAGTTAAGTAAGGTGTTTCAACATCGATAAAGTCCAAATTATTTAAGAATTGACGAATTGTTTGAGTCACTTGGTGACGTAAACGAATGTTGTTGAACATCTTCGGACGACGTAAATCGATGAAACGATTACGTAAACGTACTTCTTCATCAGTTTCAATGCTATCTTCAACATAAATTGGTGGTGTTTTACTTTTAGCAAGAACTGTTAATTCAGTGGCTAATAATTCAAATTCACCTGTTGGAATTTTAGGGTTTACTTGCTCATCTGCACGACGTTTTAAAGTCCCTGTGACTTCAACAACGTATTCACTTCTTAAGTGATCTGCTTCATCCATTTGTTCTGGAATATATTGAGCGTTGAAGACTACTTGACAGAAGCCTTCTCTATCACGTAAGTCAATAAAGATAACGCCACCTAAGTCACGGCGCTTTTGTACCCACCCTTTTAATGTTACCTCTTTATCTACAAATGATTCATTAATTAAACCTGCATAAGTCGTTCTCTTTTTCATTAGTATTTACCTCCAAAATATTTGTCAATGGCTGATGTATCAACAGTTAATTTGCGATACTCGCCCATAAAGTCTGTCATTAAATCATCAAAAGCAACTTCGGTTTGTTTCCCAGTTCCTTGATGTTTTACTTGGACTTTTCCTGTTTCAATCTCTTGTTCTCCAATCGTAATCACAAGCGTTGTATTTAATTTATCAGCTGTCTTAAATTGTGATTTCATGCTTCGATTTAAGTAGTCACGATCAGCAACTAAACCATCTTTTCTAGCTGCTTGAACAACTTGTAATGCCATCATATTTGCCTCTTCACCTAAGCTCATCACAAAGATATCTAGGCCTTCAGATTCAGGAATGTCAACGTCTTGATTCTCTAATAGAAGCATTAATCTTTCTAAACCAATACCGAAACCAAAACCAGGTGTCTTTGGTCCGCCTAATTGTTCGACTAAGCCATCATAGCGTCCACCACCACATACAGTGGACTGTGCCCCAATAGAATCGTCAGTAGCCAGGATTTCAAAGATTGTATCTTGATAATAATCTAGGCCACGAACAATAGTTGGTGTCACAGTGAATGGAATATTCAGCGCATTTAGTAATGCTTGAACTTCATCAAAGTGTTTCTGACTTTCTTCGCCTAGAAAATCTAGAATAACTGGCGCAGACTCAGCTAAAGCTTTGTCTCTCTTATCTTTTGAATCGATAATACGCATTGGGTTATCAGCCAGACGTCTTTGCGAATCTTCACTTAATTGATCTTTAAGGGGTGTAAAGTATTCGATTAAAGCATTACGATAATTCTCACGTTCTTCAGGTTTTCCTAAAGAGTTAATGTGTAGTGATAAATTCGATAAACCTAATTCATCAAATAAATCCATCGCTAATGCAATACCTTCCACATCAGTCGCAGGATTTGTACTACCAAACACTTCGATTCCTAATTGATGGAATTGACGCTGTCTTCCAGCTTGTGGTCTTTCATAACGGAACATAGGCTCCATATAATAAACTTTTAACGGCTGTGGATGTTCAGGTCCATGCAATTTATGCTCGATATAAGCACGGGCAATTGGCGCAGTTCCTTCTGGACGTAAAGCCAGGTGACGGTCCCCTTTATCCATAAAATCATACATTTCTTTAGAAACTATATCTGTCGTATTCCCTACAGATCGTTTAAATAAATCAATCGATTCGAATAAAGGTGTTCTAATTTCTTTAAAGTTATATGAATCTAATACTGCACGAGCAGTATCTTCAACATAATGCCATTTATCAATATTAACTGGCAGAATATCTTCTGTTCCTTTTGGTTTTTTTAACATAATTTACCTCCATAAATATAAAAAAGCCCTACAGCAAGTTGCTATAGGACGTCTTCAACGCGGTACCACCTAAATTTGTAACAATATATATTATTACCTTAGAACTGTAACGTAGTTAGCGGAACAACTTTGCATTGTTCATCTCCATAGTGTCTTCAATGGCTCATCTTCTACTTTCAGCGGAATGAGAAGTCTCTGTTATTGAGGCATTTACTTGGCTACTTCAACGATTTTATTAAAATACCCCTTTATTATAGAGTCTAATTAAAATTTAATCAACTAATTTCTTAAAGGATTCAAATTAAATCGTTTCCAAGCAATGTTTCTTCTACTATGATAAAATATATGAGGTAATCAGCAAATGATTTAAGCCAAACTAATGACATATTAATCGGCTTGTCTACTCTTTCTATTGAAAATCCAAGTTGTCTTAACGGATTTATAACAAACATATTACTATTGAGTGACAAAGGTTAATCGTATTTGAATTTATGTTACACAATTTATATAATAAAATTAATATCTTTAAAATTTTTGTAGGAGTGGGGGGATTTTATCAATACCTTCAATATATTCTTAAAGCGACTTTATACTAAAAAGTATTTTCCACCTTTTATTACATTCGTTTTAATTTTACTGAGTTCAATAGCTATCTTAAGCTTAACAACGAGTGAATTAATGACGATAGAAAAAGAGTCTGTCGTTTTAAGAAGTCAACCAGCAACAAATAGCCAAGCCATTGATTCCATCGATATAAACGCAAATGTAAATGTTATATCCGAGCGAAATGGTTGGTTACGAGTGCGTTATAAAGGAACATCTGAAGGTTGGATTCCAAAGTGGTTACTTGAAAGTGATAATTTGGTAACTGATCAAAATCTTGCCGCTCATTTACTTGTTGCATCACCGATATATTCTGAGCAAACTACTGACTCACAGCAGTTAGCTGACATTGATGCGGGCACTTATTTAATTGTTAATTTCGAAAGTAATGGCTGGGTGCAAGTTGTCTATGAGAACCAATATGGCTATATTCCAACGAGTTCTGTAGAGTTAATCCATCAAGATGCGATTCCTGAATCAGTACCTGACCCTGAATCAACAGAAGAATCTTTGCCAGATGAAATGACGCAAGAAGAATTAGAAGAAGCTGAAAGATTAGTAATCGTACGACAAGAAAACCAAGCCTTCTTATCAGCACCGGATTTATATTCGGACATCATCTATACACCATCTATCAATCAACGCTTTGAACTCATTGATATTACTACTGGTACAGATGAAACTGAGTTCTATTTGGTTGAAGATGAAACTGGTATTAGAGGATACATTGAATCTCGTATCGCTGCCCTTGGAAGCTACTCGTTAAATCATGTCGGCACAACCAATCCTGGTTCCTTAGCCGACGCAACCATAATGATTGACGCAGGTCATGGTGGCGAAGATTCTGGAGCGATTAGCTTAGATAATATTACATATGAAAAAGATGTTACTTTACGGACAGCAGAAATCTTACAGGAGAAATTGGAAGCTGCTGGTGCGACTGTTCTTCAAACTCGTTCAACTGATGAATTCGTTGACTTAGATGAGCGAACAATCCTAAGTAACGAAGCCAATGTCGATGCATTCTTATCACTTCACTATGATTCGTCACCTGTGCCTGATTGGCACGGGACCACGACTTATTATTTCCATGAAGATGACTTTGATTTAGCTGACAGTATTAATCAACAACTGGCTCAGTTTGAATTACCAAACAATAATGTTGTCTTTGGTAATTATCATGTATTGCGAGAAAATAATCGACCAAGTGTTCTATTAGAGCTCGGATATATGAGTAATAGTACTGATATTGATTATATACGTTCTCAAGAATATCATGATCGTATTACTGACTTAATTGTCGCTGGTTTAGAAAATTACTATAATCAGTAAAATAAATATAAAAATGACGCTATCACATTCAACGTGATAGCGTCATTTTTATTGATTTATAAACTTCTATTCTTTGAATCTAAGAGAATTGTTACCGGACCATCGTTTATAATCGATACTTTCATATCAGCACCAAACTTTCCGACTTCAACTTTGTAGCCGTACTCTCGCAAGGCTTGGTTAAAACCTTCATACAATGCGTTTGCCATATCAGGCTTCGCTACATTGGTAAAACTTGGCCGGTTCCCTTTTTTTGTATTGCCATATAAGGTAAATTGGCTAATCGATAGAATATCTCCACCAACATCTGATAAAGAAAGGTTAACTTTACTGTCCCCATCTTCAAAAAGTCGCATATTGGCTACTTTTCTAGCTAAGTAAACAACATCTTCTTGAGTATCCTCATGCGTCACGCCAACTAATAATACGTAGCCTCGGTCTATTTGTCCGATAATTTCGCCGTCGACTTTAACATGACTCTCTAAACTTCTTTGAATTAAAACTCGCATCATAACAACCTTTCTTTTGAACTTTCAATAACCATTGAATAAAGAATATTATCCCGTCACACGTTTTACTTCATAAACATCTGGTATATTTTTCAATTTATTAATTAAATCATCTAACTGCATCGTATTCGAAACAGCCACTTTAAGTGATACTGTAGCGGTACTATTTTTATCTCGTTTCCCGTTAACACTTAGTAAACTTTTCACTGTATGGCTGACAACATGCAGAACATCATTAATTAGGCCTGCTCGATCAAAACCAATAATGAATAATTCTGTGATATATTCTTCGGTTGGTTGGAATTCTTGATCCCATTTAACATCAATTAATCGATCGTTTAATTCCGTTTCTGCTAACAAATTAGGGCAATCTTTACGGTGAACTGAAATCCCTCGTCCACGTGTAATATAACCAATAATTTCATCACCAGGAACTGGATTACAACATTTACTTAAGCGAATCATTAAATTATCGGCACCTTCAACCACAACACCACTCTCATGGACCGTTCTTTGGCGTTGACGATTTGAAGCCTCTTTTGAAATAGTTGTGTCATTATCAAGCACTTCTTCTTCAGCTTTTTCTTGTTTTAAATCTAAGAAGTTAATTATCGTTGACACACTTACCTCACCTAATCCAATAGAAGCAAATAAATCCGTTAAAGTATTGTAGTTAAAGCGCTCTAATAAACTGGCTTCGACTTTTTTATTATTTAATACTTTTAGTGAGTGGCCTGTTTCTTTCAGTTCTTTTTCTAAGATACTTTCGCCAAGTTCACTATTCGCTTCAAGGTCTTGGAGTTTAAAGAAGCGTTTGATTCGGTTACGGGCTTTACTCGTATTAGTAAACTTCAACCAATCACGACTGGGTCCGTTCGAATTTGAATTAGTCAATATGTTAACAATGTCACCATTCTTCAGTTTATAATCTAAGGCGACAATTCTTCCGTTAACTTTAGCACCAATTGTTTTGTTCCCTATTTCGGAGTGAATGTGATAAGCAAAGTCAATCGGACCAGAGCCTGTTGGAAGTTCCATCACTTCACCGTTGGGTGTAAATACATAGACTTGATCTTTAAATAAATCTTCTTTAACAAAATCCATAAATTCACTGGCATCTTTAGCATCATCTTGTAATTCAACTAAATCACGGAACCATGTCATTTGTTTATTGATACTATCTTCTTCATCAACCTTACTTGTCTTACCTTCTTTATAAGCCCAGTGAGCTGCCACCCCATATTCAGCAACCATATGCATTTGTTTAGTTCTAATCTGAATTTCAACGGGTTTGCCACTCGCTCCTATGACGGTCGTATGAATCGATTGATACATATTCGCTTTTGGCATGGCGATATAATCTTTAAATCTGCCAGGCATTGGCTTCCACTGCGTATGCACAGCTCCCAATACAGCGTAACAATCTTTAATTGAATCAACAATGACACGAATAGCTAATAAGTCATAAATATCATCAAATTCTTTTCTTTGGTCCACCATCTTACGATAAATGGAATAAATATGTTTCGGTCTTCCTGAAATATCTGCTTCAATCTCTAACTCTTCAACCGCAACTTTAATCTCATCAATTGTTTCTTGAATAAAATTCTCGCGTTCCGTACGCTTCGTGTCCATCTGATTCACAATTGAATAGTAGTATTCTGAATTAACATAACGCAATGCAATGTCTTCAAGTTCCCACTTAATGGAGCTAATCCCTAAGCGATCAGCTAACGGTGCATAAATATCAATAGCTTCTTGTGATTTCTCAATCTGCTTTTCTTTACGCTGAAATTTCATCGTTCGCATATTATTTAATCTATCGGCTAATTTTACGATAATTACTCGTAAATCTTTACTCATTGCGAGTAACATTTTTCGATGGTTTTCGGCCAAAGCCTCTTGTTTACTTTGGAATTTCAATTTACCTAGTTTAGTAACTCCGTCAACTAAAAATGCAACGACGTCACTAAATTCATTCCGGATATCTTCCAATGTTCGATCCGTATCTTCAACAACATCATGTAAAAAACCTGTAGCGACTGTTGAAGGATCTAATTGTAACTCTGCCAAAATACCTGCTACTTGAATTGGGTGAATAATATAAGGTTCACCGGATAAGCGAAATTGGTCTTTATGAGCTTCCGTTGCATAATCAAGCGCACGCTGAATAAACTCCAAACTACTGTCATTCATGTACTTCGCACATAAATCAATTACCTCTTGTGCTGAAAAATCTTGTCCTTGCAAATTTATTCACCTCACTTCTTAAAATATAAGCGCAATTATAACCTAATTATACTCATTTAACAATATTGTGTTTTTTTATTTGTATTTCATTATAACAAAAGACTGTGCCTTTGTTTAGCACAGCCTTTATTTGTGTTTTAAATTAGCTTAATAGTCATCATTAGATGTCGATGGTGTTCCTGATACAATTGCGATTCCTTTTGAAGCTCCAATACGCGTTGCTCCAGCTTCAATCATAGCGATTGCTTCATCATAATTACTTACGCCACCACTTGCTTTAACACCTAAATCTGGACCTACGGCTTCACGCATTAATTTAACATCCGCTAGCGTCGCTCCTCCAGTAGAGAATCCAGTTGAAGTCTTAACAAAGTCTGCTCCAGATTCTTTAACGACTTCTGATGCTTTACGTTTCTCGCCATCTGTCAATAAAGACGTTTCAATGATTACTTTGGTTGTAATTGACTCATCAACCGCTCCAACAACTGCTTTGATTTCTTCTAGAACATAAGCCCAGTCTCCGTCTTTAGCACGTGAAATATTGATAACCATATCAATCTCATCTGCGCCATCTTTGACAGCTTGTTGTGCTTCAAAAACTTTCACTTCCGTCGCATTTGCGCCTAAAGGGAAACCAATAACCGTACAAACTAAGCTATCTGAGTCTTTTAATAATTCTTTTGATTTTGCAACAAATGCTGGGTTAATACAAACTGATTTAAAATTATATTCTGCTGCTTCTTGGCATAATTTTTCAATTTGTTCCTCAGTTGCATCTGCTTTTAATAATGTGTGGTCAATATATTTTGCTAATTCCATTCTATCTCCTCTTTCTATACTTCTAAATGATAACTCATTGCGCTTAAAGCGTATATAGGTGCCGTTTCGGCTCTTAAAATCCGTGGACCTAAACTACATTCAATATACCCTACTTCTTTCAATTTGGCTACTTCTAACTCTGTTAAACCGCCCTCAGAACCAAAGACGATGATTAAATTATCCCCTGCTTGAACTTCTTTCAAGGTTTCCTTAAGTTGGCCGTGTTGACCTTTCTTAGCTGTCTCCTCATAAGCAATTAATTTATGCTTATAATTACCGGCTTCTTTTTGCAAAGTATCAATGGTTGATAAATGACTTATCTCTGGGATCACATTACGGTGGCATTGTTCTGCTGCTTCTTTACTAATGCGTTCCAGTCGTTCGATTCGGTTACTAATTTTATTACCTCTCCACTTTACAACATCTCTTTCCAATGCCAAAGGGATAAATTCATTCATTCCGCATTCGGTTGCCTTTTGAACAATTAAATCAATCTTGTCATTCTTTGATAAACCACAGGCAATGGTTACTTGAATGGGTAATTCAGTGTGTTGGTTTTCTAAAGCATTTATAATACGTAAGTTTGCTACGTTATCTTCGATTGTCTCTATCTTCGCTTTATAAGCGATATTTGTAGAATCTACGATTATAACTTCGTCATCAATCTTTCCTCGCATCACTCGAACAATGTGATGATTATCCTCTTTTTCTAGTTGAATCTGTTGATTAACATCTATGGTTTGTTTTGAAAAATAACGTTGCATTAGTCCATATCTCCCTTAACAACAATATAATTTACCCATTCTCTCATCTGAGTTTTTTGATAAATTTCTAAGTTGTGAGTTTCAATTGCTTCTTCAATAAACGACGCTTTCTCATTTAAAATACCGCCTAAAATCAAATACCCATTGTCATTCAATAATTTATGAGCATCAGAGAATAAATCTACTAGAATATGCGGTAAAATATTCGCAACAATGACATCTGCTGTTTGGTCAATCCCTTTTAGTAAATCGTTTTCAATAAAGCGAATTTTTTGCGCGTCGATTAATTGATTAATCATCTCATTATTCTTTTGTGCATTTAAATTATTGATGGCAGCATTGACTGCTTGCGGATCAAAATCCATCCCTAACACTTCTTTAGCTCCAAAAACAGAAGCAATAAAACTTAAGATACCGGTCCCAGTTCCAACATCAAAAACGGTTTCTCCCCCTTGCATAACCATCTCAAGTGCTTGAGCACTTAGGCGGGTTGTCGGGTGATTCCCTGTTCCAAAAGCAACGCCTGGATCCATAAAAATGACTTGCTCAAACGGTGCAGCTTCATAGTTATCTTGCCATTCAGGCACAATCGATAAGAAGCGAGAAATCCGCTCTGGTTTATAATATTGCATCCAATTTTCATGCCAGTTTTCAGTTTCTAAATCAGCCACTTCAATCTTAAAATCAACTGTTCCGACTGTTTTTAGATTTTCTTCGAGTTCTTGGACATCAATCTCAGATTCATAATAACCGATGACTTCGACTGGGTGATTTAAATAGTCTTCAGGAACTTCTTCCGGAATCTCACCAAATAAATTAGGATGGTTTTCTAAATACCCTTGCGCATATTTAATTTCATTTCCTACGGCACCCGCTTCATTTAAATAGTAATTAACTAAATCAATATCTGCTGTTTGCAAGGAATCTAATGTTACTTTTATTTCTTTCCATACTTTATCCATATTCAACACTCCTTAATTAATATCTTCATGATGTGGAAAATAAATAGGAGTTTTACTATAGCGATTGCTTTCAATTAAGCGGTTTTGAATCGCTTCAAAGTCACTCCATTTCCATTCCAAGGAAAATTCTTCCGCATCCGTTTCTGAAAGAAAATCAAGCCACTTGACATCGACAGAAGACGTTAAATTTTTTAAGTATTTAACAATTGCTAAACATCTTCCGTAATCAATTCCACGCTCACTATTCACTGGAATTGACACAATGTAATCTTTATCACTGAAGCGTTTATAACCATCCTTGTAAATCATAATTTTTACATTATATACGAGGTCAGTTTGATGGCTGATGTTGTCATAGTTATCTCTAAAAGAAAGATTATTCGGATTTTCTAAATTCATTTGGAAAATTAACTCAATCTCATTCTCTCGCTCTTGCCATTCAATAGCCCATTCACAATGAAAATAAGACTCCTCAATAAGTTGTTCAAACACATTTAATATATTTGCTCTATTCATTCATACACCACCTATTTAATCATTACATATTATGACTGATTTTCTAAGATAATTCAATTTAATTAACAAGCACCAAGTTTATAATATGACATTCAAATTATTTGTTTTTTTCTCGCTATGTAAATATATTTTGTGAAATTATCATTTTACCCTTGTTATTCAAGACTTAGCGCATTATAATGGATTAGCAATTTGACTAATTTCATGGCATAATAAATGAAATTTAGTATTTAAACTTAACAAAATCGCGACTTTAGAGTTTTGCTTTGATATTTATTCGAAGTCATAGTAAACTAATAATGTGATTAATCTAAAGTGCCATTCTAATAAAAATATATAATATACGAGGTGAATATAATGGCAGAAAGAAACTTAACAGCAAAAGATATTTTGCAAAAAGAGTTTAATAAATCTGTTCGTGGATACAATACTGCTGAAGTTGATGAATATTTAGATAGTATCATCAGAGATTATGATTCTTTCCAAAAAGACGTTGTTTATTTAAAAAATGAAAACGAACGTCTCATCAGTAAAGTGGATGAATTAACTAAACAACTTGCTTTAGCTAAGAAAAGTACACCAAACTCTCCAGGGAGCGGCGTGACAAACTTTGATATCTTAAAACGCTTATCTAATTTAGAGAAGCATGTTTTCGGTTCGAAAATTGACAACACGGACAATACGATCGATTACTCTAAAGCAACAAAATATTAATAAATGACTGAGTAAATTTCGGATAATCGCGGTTATTAAATTAACTGAGGAAAGTCCATGCTCGCACAAGCTGAGATGCTTGTAGTGTTCGTGCTTAACGAAAAAATAAGTTAAGGTACCCTATTAGGTTAACGGCGAAAGAACTATCTAAGGCTTCGGCTATGATTTAGTAATTTGTAAAGTGCCACAGAGACGACGCTTATAGGAAACTATAAGATTGGAACGCGGTAAACCCCTCGAGCGAGCAACCCAAACATTGGTAGGGGCATTTCTTCGAGTAGTAAATGAACAAAAGAAGAGAACGATAGTATTATCGTAGATAGATGATTATCCATTATCCCTAGTTCCTATGCTAGAGATAATGACAGGACATGGCTTATAGAAATTTACTTATTCATAGGATTATTTAATTGACTCTGGAATCAGAGTCTTTTTTTATGTAAACTTAAAGCGTAAATAATATTGGAGTGAAAATTATGAAAACTTATTCGTTATTAGCAACTGCAGCGGCTGGAATTGAAGCGCTCGTTGCTCGAGAATTAAAATCATTCGGTTACGAAACTCAAACTGAAAATGGACTGGTTCGTTTCGACGGAACAGCAAAAGATATTGCCTACGCGAACCTTTGGTTACGTACTGCAGATCGTGTAAAGATAATCTTTGGTGAATTTGACACAAAAACATTTGACGACTTATTCAATCAAACGTATGACTTACCTTGGGAAGATATTCTTCCAATGGATGCAGAATTCCCAGTGAGTGGAAAATCAATCAAATCAACGCTACACAGTGTTCCTAATGTGCAACGTATCGTCAAAAAAGCAATTAGTAAACGTCTGATGGACTTCTACCATCGTCGTACTGACTTACCAGAAACAGGTGCGCTCTACCCGATTGAAGTAGCTATTAGAAAAGACCACGTCATGTTAACTTTAGATACAAGTGGTTCAAGTTTATTCAAACGTGGATACCGTGAACATAAAGGAACGGCTCCAATGAAGGAAAATATGGCAGCAGCGCTAGTTATGTTAACAACTTGGCATGATGACCGTCCTTTATATGACCCAACTTGTGGTTCAGGTACAATTCTTATTGAAGCAGCTTTAATGGGACATAACATTGCCCCTGGTTTGAAACGTGAATTTGCTGGTGAAAAATGGGACTTAATGAATGAACATACGGACATCTGGGACAAGACGCGTCAAGAAGCCAAAGAAGCGGCTGATTACGATAAAGAATTACAAATCTACGGTACTGATGTTGACGGACGTATGATTGAAATTGCGAAGGAAAATGCGCGTGAAGCAGGTGTGGGTGACTCCATCGAGTTCAAACAAATGCAATTATCTGATTATCGCCCAACAACTGATTACGGGATCTTAATTTCTAACCCTCCATATGGGGACCGTATGTTATCAGAAGAAGATGTCCAAAACATTTATCGCCAAATGGGTGAGTTATATGAAACGATGCCTACTTGGAGTAAATACATCATCACAAGTGATGATAAATTCGAAGATTTTTATGGTAAGAAAGCTACTAAAAAACGTAAATTATATAATGGCCCATTGAAGGTAACTTATTACCAGTACTGGGGAACGAAGTAACTCATACCATTGTAAATTAACAAAAAAGCTTGTTGACTGGCGACTTGCCAAATCAACAAGCTTTTTCATAATTGCTCTAATTCTAATTCGGAATATCTTATATCCTTTGCTATCTTCCCTTCTTTCCTCAATGCTTGCCTAGCTAAAGAATCTGCGCCGCGATTTTGAGCTTCAGGAATCCAATTAGCGAAAAATGTAGGTGAATCATTCATTATTCTTAATATATAATCGAGTAACTTTTTATATTCTTTATTCTTAGCGAATTTTTTGTCTATGGATTGGATGACAATTTTACTATCTGACTGATACATGATAATCTGATTGATATCAAGATGTGTTTTAACAAAGTTTAAAGCACCGATTAATGCTAAAAACTCAGCCACATGGTTATCTACGACTTCAGATATATGTATCTTAATTAATTCTTGTTGTTTACCATGATTGATTTGGATTCCGATGCCAGACTCTTGAGTTTTAGGATTAAAAGCAGCATCTGTACTTATTTTTATCATTTTTAACCTCTTATTCTTTTTATGAAAGGAACTGACTATGACTGATATCACACCAATGCCTAATAATGCTGAAAATTATTATAGAAAAGCAAGCAACGCACTAGAAAACAACCAATTCAATAAAGCGATTCATTACTTAGAAAATAGTTATAATCTTGAATCTAACCCACTCGTTTTTACTGAATTAGTTAAATTATATATTGCTTTTAACAAGCAAGAACAGCTAACTAAATTATGGGAACAGGACCAATTTACATTGGATTTTATCTCACAATCCGCAGAGCTAACAAGTTTGTATGCCCAATCTCTACCGATTATGAGCCCAACGAGCGAAAGTTTAAATAAATTATATCAATTAAGAGATTTAATTCAAAGCTCAACTGCGACAACTGAATTGAATAAAGCCATCGCAACTATTTCGGATTTATTAAATGTAAAACAAGAAATAAATGCTTTAACAACTGAAGAAAGAATTGAGGCATATGCGAAACAGTTACTAGAAAAGTCCTATTTTGAAGTCTTATCTAAATTAAAACTCGTTTATCAAACTGATTTAGACAAGAATTTACCTCTTCTCAAAGCACTTCTAAATGATGAAAATCTTTTGAATTTTATTAAAAATGACATCTTACATTATATAATTATTAATGGTGAGTCTTTAGACATTGACTATACGTGGCTAAATGTAGAGAAGCATATCCAAACAGACCAGTTAAAGCCTTATACGAGTACCGACTTTTATCAAAAAGGCACACGGATTATCGAGGATTATTTCTCACAAACGGATCCACATTTTGCTAAACAAATTTTAGAATTGTTCAATTTGCATGCGATGGTTTTTTATCCTTTTTATAATGATGCTATTTCAGATCCACAAAAATGGTTAAACTATACATTATTACAATTCGGCTTAGAAAATGACATGATTGACATTCTTACAGAACAGGAAAAGGAGTATTACCAACTTGCTCAAGACGAATTAGCACAATTATTCCAAGCGTAAATAAAGAGGCCTTCCAAAATAAATGGATGGCCTCTTTACTTATACTCTATCTAAATCTTAAAGAAATAAATTAAAAACATGCCTGACGATATTCAAGGCATGCCTTTATTAATTTGTCGTCTTTACTTCTTCATATTCGAACATAACATCTTCGTCTTCCGCTTGCTCTGGAAGCGATACAAACGATTCAATATCTTTGAAGTTTACAATTGTACGGTCTTCGCAAATATCACGCATCGTAATATCAGATTTACTCCAATATATCTCAACAACGGCACTATTAGTTAATAGTTTGATAATTATTCCGGTCATCTTACTATCTCTGAATTTAAATTCGATCTGATTACCTACTTCAGGACGAATTTTATCCTTTACACTCTCAATCTTAACAAGTCCTTTTTCGTAATCAACATCTAATATTGTTGCGATACGGGATTTGCTAGTACCTCTTCTTAGTTCACGCTCGATAATCTTACGTTCACTTGCTGTTACGTTTTCTGCACTCACGTTAATTCCCTCTTTCCTTGTTGACCTTAACGCTCACTAATACAATTATAACGTATTTTCAAATATATTGCTCACAATATGCTTTTTAGCTTTCGCCTGTAATTAAAACGTCAATCGCTTGACTCAAAATCTCAATCTCTAATGGTAATTCTGGACCGTTATCCCCGTCAACATTAATAGTAATTGATTCATTATTGATTGACTCAATTTTGAATTTCGTGTCAGATAATCTGAAGATATTATCTGCATCTATATTTGATAACCCAACCTCAAGTCCTGCTCGAATCGTATTAATAGGTGTATGTCCTTTAATTGCTGATAAGTAACCTTTACCGTCGTTGTAGTTGGCTCCTGGAATCATAAATTCAACACCACCAATACTATTCGTTAAACCAACAAATAGTAAGTTTGTTTTAATTTCTGTGGTAGTCCCATCTGAAGCTGTCACTCGAACTTCATAACCTTTATCGGTAAAGAAAGCCTTCATCCCGTCTCGAACATAAGCAAGAACTCCAAAACGATTCTTATCATCTGAATCTGTCGTCATTACTTGCTCCGCAATCGGTCCTAATGCAATCACATTTATAAACACGCGATCGTTTACTTTTCCAACATCTAATTTATCGATCGAAACAGTTTTAAAGTCTTCAATCGCTTTTTCTGCGTTCATTTTATATCCCAATGCACGTCCTAAATCATTAACCGTCCCCATTGGAACAAAGCCAAATACCGGCTTATCTTGAGCTTCAATAATTCCATTTACCGTTTCTGATACCGTACCATCGCCACCTAAGCAAATGACTGTGTCAAATCCCTCTTTTGTTGCATTTTTACTCCATTTTGTTGCATCGAATTCTTCTTCAGTAATTTTTATCTCAACGTTTGATTGATGATAGTCCTCAAGAACATCTTTTAATTTTTGAGCATACTTTTCTCCAAGTCCTTTTCCTGCAACTGGATTTGTAATTAACAATACATTTTTCAGCATAAAATTCACCATCTTTGTGATTTATTTATTATTATCTAAATAACATTATAGCAATTTAGATAATAATTCACATCTATAATATGATTTTTCTATTACATTTATATGAATTTTAGCTAAAACCTGTTACCATTCTTGATTTAATAGTATAATATATATTCAGAAAACTGTAGTATGCAACTACAAGGAGGAAAAATAATGAAGAAAGAATTTAAGGTGTTATTATACTATAAATACGAGACAATTGATGATCCTGAGCAGTTTAGAGAAGAGCATTTAGCTTTTTGTAAAAAAACTGGACTAAAAGGACGTATTTTAGTTGGAACTGAAGGTATTAATGGAACTGTTTCTGGTACAATCGAACAAACAGAGAAATATAAGGAATTTTTACATTCTCTTCCAGGCTTTGAGGACGTATGGTTCAAAGAAGATCCTGCTGATGACTACGCTCATAGTAAAATGTTTGTGCGTGTACGTGAAGAAATCGTTTCGTTAAGGTTAGAAGATGACATCGATCCACTAACAACAACGGGTAAACATTTAAAACCAAAAGAATTCTGTGAAGCGCTTGAAGACGAAGATACCATTGTATTAGATACACGTAATGATTATGAATATGACTTAGGTCACTTTAAAGGTGCGATTCGTCCTGAAATTCGTAACTTCCGTGAATTACCTGAATGGGTAGTAAACAACAAAGAGAAATTCATGGACAAAAAAGTCGTTGTTTATTGTACAGGTGGCGTACGTTGTGAGAAGTTCTCTGGTTGGATGCTTCGCGAAGGTATCGCAACAGAAGTTGGCCAATTAGAAGGTGGAATTGATACATACGGTAAAGACCCAGAAACTCAAGGGGATTTATGGGAAGGTCAAATGTACGTCTTTGATGAACGTATCTCAGTACCAATTAACCGCGTATCACCGACTGTTGTTGGTAAAGATTACTATGACGGAACGCCTTGTGAACGTTATGTAAACTGTGCAAACCCAGATTGTAATAAACAAATATTAAGTTCAGAAGAAAATGAAGCAAAATATGTCCGTGGATGCTCACCAGAATGCCGTCGTCATCCGCGCAATCGTTATGTAAGCGAGCATAATCTTTCAACTTCTGAATGGCAAAACCGCTTAGAAGCCATTGGAGAATCTTTAGAGAATACCGAAACGGCTTAATAATAAATTTTAAAAGGAAGATGGTGAATCAATGACTGATAAACATTCAAAAAATAATTCTAATGAAAATAAGTTTTTTGATATTTCATTTGACGAGCCAATTGAAGATAGCCACTCAAATCGTAAAGTTCCGTCTGAAGATACTAATGAATCAAATAACCATCCCTCTTCTAATAAGTGGGATAACTTTTATGATGATTTTCAAGAGGAACAACAAGAACGCTATTCTGATATTCGGAAGGAAAACTCTTCTAACTCGAACTTTAATCAAGAAAATACATCACCCGATAATAAAATTCATCCGAATAAATCAAATCTAATGATAAACCGTTCAATTAAACGGGTTCAAAAGTTATTTAGCGAAACAAATGAAGCGCCCTCTTCTACTTATTCAGATATTAAATCAGCGAAAAGCCGAGATTTAAATGAACGAGCCAAAAGAGCCTCTCTTCACACAAGCAATATTCCGTTAAGAGATGATGCAATCAAACGAAATATTGTAAGAGAACGCAGAGAATCAGAACTCAATGATCAGCTTTATTCAGATAAAAGTGGCTATAAGCCAGACTTTTCATTATCTGATACAGAAGATAATAAAGAAGAGCCGTTGAATAATAATAACTCAACACACAATGCGGCTTCTGATCTCCCAAGTCCTGATCGATTATTAGCTGAACGGGAACGACGTCGTAAAGAAAGAATCGCACAACTTGAAGGTATGAGTTCTGATAAAGAAATTGAAGATTCGTATCAATCAATGAAATCATCGTCATCTTCAACTGATGATGACAATCGTGAGGATTCTAAGGAAATTGAGAACAAACCCATTGTTCCAGTAATGCCTACACCTAAAGTTACAGAGCCCGATTCACTTGATGATGAGGCGAATGTACCAGATTCTGAGTCTCTTATTCAAACAAATGACGTTGACGATGTTGAAAAGCAAGCTATAACAGATGATGAAGTGCAATCTGAAAGTAAGCCGGATGCACACTGGGCTGATTCAATGGATTCAATTCATGTGTTCAATCCTGAGGGTGAAACTGCATCAGCCGCTCCTCTAGGACAAAGCATTGAAAATCCCGCAGGAGCTGCGACATTAGCTGGCGGAGTTGTTGCAAGTACGGACTCTGAGGTTGAAACTGGTGAAGAAGCAGTTGATCCTAAAAGAGAAAAACGTCAAAGTAAAAAAGATAAATATTCACTAAAAAACTTTTCATTAAAAGACAAAACATTTTTTGGAATAAACGTAACTTTTAATGTTATCAAACGATTAATTATGTCTTTAATTATTATTATCGTCTTAGCGGGAGCACTAGTTGGTGGTACTGGTATCGGATTCTTTGCGAATCTTGTAGCAAATACGCCTCCTCCTACTGAACGCGAGATGGCGGAACAGATTAATCGTCTAGAACAACAAAGTACATTGTATTATGCTGACGGAAACCCAATTGCCAATGTCCGGACAGATATTGTTCGTTCTATTGCAAATCTAAACGATATTTCAAATTATATTGTCGATGGTTTTATTGCAACTGAGGATGAATATTTTGCAGAACATCCGGGAATTGTTCCAAAAGCATTGCTTCGTGCTGTACTTCAAACTTTCTTAACAGGTTCAGGTACAGGGGGGTCAACGCTGACTCAGCAATTAGTTAAGCAACAAATGCTAACCAATGATGTAACTTTCTTTAGAAAAGCGAATGAAATTCTATTAGCTTTAAGATTAGAAAACTATTTTACTAAAGAAGAAATATTAACGTCTTACTTAAATGTGTCTCCTTTTGGTAGAAATAACAACGGAGATAATGTGGCTGGTATTGTAAAAGCAGCCGAGGGTATTTTTGGTGTAGCACCTGAGGATGTTACTTTAAATCAAGCCGCATTCTTAGTCGGTCTTCCTCAAGACCCGTATACTTATACTCCTTACGATCAAAATGGAGAAATCCGTGACGAGGCTTCCCTTCAATTTGGTATCGAACGAATGAATGAAGTTTTATATCGTATGTATCGTGAAGAGAAAATTACAAAAGATGAGTATGAAACAGCCATTGCTTATGATATTACTCAAGATTTCTTGCCACCCGAACCCCGTGAAGAAATTCGCCAATCATACTTATATCAAGCGGTTATGAATGGTGCCATTGAGGAACTTATGTTATTAAACATTCAAGACGATGGATACTCATGGAAGCAAGTCTATAGTGATGACGAATGGTACAATGAATATTACTTTGCGGCTGAAGAACAGTTACGTACTGGAGGTTACCGCGTATATTCTACAATCGATAAAGAAATTTATGACCAACTCCAAGAGTCAGCTAGAGCCTATGAGGATCAGCTTGGTGCGGTTTATGATGGTGTCTACACTGACCCTGAGACTGGTGTGGAAACATACTATGTGGAAGAAGTTCAAACTGGTTTAGTTGCAATTGATAACAATACAGGTGCGGTCCTTGGATTCGTAGCGGGAACTGATTTTGAGAATAACCAAATTGACCACGCATTCCAAATGCGTCGCTCACCAGGTTCAACCATTAAACCGATGGCCGTTTATGGACCTGCGGTGGAGAACAATATCATTAACCCTTCTACAGTTATTCCGGATACAGCTTTTGTAGAAACTTATGAAGATGGTTCAACTTGGGCACCAACGAACTATGGTAGTGTTGTGAGTGATACATTAATGACCGCTCGAACTGCCCTATTAAGATCAGATAATATACCTGCAGTTCGTATTTATGACGAATTACGTTCTCAAGGTATTCCAGTGATTGATTATCTAGAGCGTATGGGCTTCAATACGATTGACTCATATACTGAAGAAGATACGAATAATTTAGCATTCTCTCTAGGTGGTGTAACTACTGGTCCTACCGTTCTAGAGGAGACTCGAGCTTTCTCTACGTTCGCTAACGGTGGAGAATACGTAGACGGTCACTATATTGAACGTATCGAAGATGCTTTTGGTAATGTAGTATTCCAACAAAACGAAGCACCAACACGCGTGTTCTCAGAAGATACAAACTATATCATGGTTGACATGTTACGAGACACTATGACCGAAGGTACAGGACGTACAGCGAATGAATACATGAATGTCCCAGGAGATTGGATTGCAAAATCAGGTATTAGTGAAAACTCTAAAGATATTTGGTTTATTGCTTCTACCCCATCGATTACGATTGGATCTTGGATTGGATATGATTCAAGATATGCTGATTATACGATTGATGTTAATGATGGTTTTGACCGCGAAAGTGTTCGTAGTCAGATCTATTGGTCCCGAATTGTTAATGATCTATACGAACTCCGTCCTGAAATTTTTGGAACGGAAGAAACCTTTGTTCAACCTGATTCTGTTCGTGAACAAACTGTTCTAGAACAAACAGGAACTCTACCTGGTAGATTTACATACAATGGTAATACATATCAATTAACAGGACCGACGAAGACGGAGTTATTCAAGGTTTCTAACCCTGCCCCTGAGTTAACCTTTGACTTTATGTTAGGAGCTACTGAAGAAGATCTTGCTCGATTCTGGAATAATGTTCGTTCAACTCAAGAACAACAAAGAAGGCAGCAACAGCAGCAGCAACAATCATCCCAAGAAAGTGATGAAAGTAACGAAGGCGATGAAAGTAATCAGGATGAATCTAATGAAGATGAAACAACAGAGAATCCAGATGAAAATAATGACTCAAGTGATGAGGAACAACCGGCAGAATCGACACCGGAAGGTTAATTATCAAAAAGGCACTGAGGGCTACTTTACTAGTAGTTTTCTCAGTGTCTTTTTATTATTGTTTTTCTTAAGTATTATAGTCCGTTTTAACGACTTAATGCCCTATTTAAGGGTGATTTTAATTATTTAACCTTTTATCTAATATGAAGACAATTAGGCTGTCATAGTCAATTTTTATTGTTTAAGCCCTCAAAATACTCAAAAAATTGAAAAATCCCGCTAAACTGTTAATCAACAATTTAGCGGGATTTTTATTTCATTACTATTTAATTTTCATCTTTGTGCAATGTTGAACCACGGTGTTTAATCTTATACGGTAAAATTACTTGTTTCTCTTCAACTTCTTCATTACTCATAATTTTAGTTAACAGACGCATCGCAACTGCACCAATATCATATAATGGTTGTTGGATACTTGTTAATTTTGGTCGTACAATTTCAGTAACGATTGAGTTATCACTAGTAATCACTTCTAAGTCTTCTGGTACTTTAAAGCCAGCGTCTAAAGCAGCGTTCATTAATGCAGCAGCAAATGTATCTTCTTTAACGATAACACTATCTGCCTTAAGGGTTTGTAATTCTTCTAATACTTTATCCGCATCCGTATATCGTAGTGCTTGTTGGATAACTAAGTCTTCATCAAACTCTACACCTTTTTCTTCATATGCAGCTTTAAATCCTTCTAAACGGTGTTGAGACGTTAATAATTCTGGCTCATCTGTCACTAAAACAACACGACGTCCATGTTCTAATAATTCTGCTGTGATTTCTTTTGTAGCAACCGTGTGATCAATATTCACACTGTAATATTCTGGGTTGTCAACTAAAGTACCAGCAAAAACAACCGGTGTTGATGTACGTTCGATTTCTTTACGAATAGACTCTGAAACATTTTGTCCCATAAAGATAATTCCATCTACTTGATTGGCAAGTAATGTATTAAATACTTGTACTTCCTTCTCTTGACTCTCATCAGAGTTTGCTAAGATAATGTTATATTTGTACATTGACGCAATATCGTCTATTCCTCGAGCTAAAGATGAGAAGAATAAATTCGTTACACTCGGTAAAATAACTCCAACTGTCGTCGTTTTTTTACTTGCTAAACCACGAGCTACGGCATTTGGTCGATAATCTAATCTTTCAATAACCTCTGAAACCTTTTTGCGTGTACTAGGTTTAACATTCGGATTACCATTGACAACACGAGATACCGTTGCCATAGAAACCCCTGCTTCACGAGCGACATCATATATTGTAATTGTTTGTTTTTCCATAGGGCTAACCTTCTTTCAAATAAGTATCTACTTGTTGTAAATTTATCACAATTCATTTTTTATTGCAAGCGTTTTATTTCCAGTGAATTACGATTTCAGCAATGTTTTTATGAAAATGATATAAATATACCCAAGACTCCATGTTCCTATATTTTCATGAAAATGTCAATAAAAAAATGTGAATAATACATTAAATTAATGTATCATTCACATTGCTAATTTATTATTTATTTACTTCATTTTTCACGGTATCAACTGCGTCTTCAGTTGAAGCTTTTACGTGTTGTGTTGAGTCACTTACATCGTCTGCTAAGTCTTCAGCTTCAACAGTAATTGTATCTCCTAAGTCCTCTGCATCTTCTTTTAATTTTTGTGCATCTTTACTTAATTCATCTTTGGATTCGTTCATGTCGCTTTTTACACGATTCCATTCTGTTGATGCTTCTTGCCGAATATCGTCAAATTGAGATTTAAATTGATCCGCTGAATCTTTTAGATTTACTTTAATATCTTCAGTTGTTTCATAGGCAGCATCATATAATTCAACACCACGTTCTACTGCATAGTCTGTATATTCCCCAGCACTATCTAAAAACTGGTCAACTTCTACAGCAATATCACGACGTAGCTCTTTCCCTGATTTTGGTGCGTATAATAAAGCAGCAATTCCTGCTACTGAAGCGCCAAATAATGCTCCTAAGAAAAATCCTCCATTTTTACTCATTCAAATCATCCTTTCTATTATCATTCTTTTAGTTTTTTATTGTTATTTCTCCAGCTGTCTTTGATGCTGGTTTATTTTTAATATCAAATAATTCTGATTCATATAATTCTTTTTCTAATGAATCTACCGTTGGTACAGGTGGTTTTGGTTTAGTCACCGGACGATTCGACGTTTCTGTTCTGGGTGATGGTGCCGCTTCTCCTGCTGAAGGTCGTTTGCGTGCTACTCCCTTAGCTGAATTTACAAATTTTTCAATCGGTGATTGGCGTTTCTTTCCTACACCTTTCAATAAATTTGAAGTCATATTTTTAGTTGAATCATTTAAATCAGATACCGAAGTACCTAAATCTCCGATAGCAACAAATAATGGATCTGTTTTACTTAATTTACCATTTACATCGTCAACTAACGTATTCGCTTTGTTCAATAACCCCTCAACTTCGATCGATAGATTATCTACGTCTTTTGTCACGACATCAATAGTAGTATTTAGTTTTGCCACCGTTTCGTTTACATCTTTTAAAATTTGTGATAATTTTGATAAATTTAAACAAATAAATACAACTAATACCACAAATGCAAGTGCTGCAATAATTCCAGCTAATTCTCCTATTGTCATACTTCTAACTCACTCCTTCCCTGTTCTTATAGGATAAATATATCATTTTTAAGGATATTGTACAAATAATTGGATACTTATAAAGTGAGTTTTTTTACAAAATATTTTTGAAGCGTCTTTCTAATCATGCAAAAAACTATTTAAATCATTCTAATTCTGTTATATTTTAGTAAAGGAGTGTGATAATTTGGCAATCGGACAATTAAACTTAGAAGCAATTCTAAGGAATTTTATGCCAGAAGAAACATCTGAGAATATTATTTATTTTGGAACAATATTATTACGTTTAATAATCATTACGATTATTTTTTTAGTCGTGAAATACATTATCGAATCATTCTTTGATGCGAACCCTGCAGGTCGTATTAGCATTAGAGGAAAGCAATCACCCCAACGAATTAAGACTATTAATACCTTACTTCGTAACTTTTCAATGTATATTTTATACTTTCTATTTATATATTATTTACTCACAGCTTTAGGTTTTCCTGTTGGAACGTTATTAGCTGGTGCTGGGATTGCTGGGGTTGCGATTGGTCTTGGTGCCCAAGACCTGATCAATGATATGATTAATGGTTTCTTCATTATCTTTGAGAATCACTTTGAAGTGGGAGATTTTGTGCAAATTCCAGCGGAAGAAATTACTGGTACAATTGAGGATGTTGGTATACGTACAACAACCATTCAGGCAGCTAGTGGGGATAAGTTTTATATTCCCAATAGTCTAATTACAACGGTTAACAATAAAAGCCGTAGTACGCGTCAAGTTACGATTGAAATCCCAGTAGCAGACGAAACTGAATTTAAAACTTTTGAAGCAGAAATGGAAGATATAACTCAAATGATTTATGAAAAATACAATGAAGTCATGCGCGATGAACCTTCCATTGTTGGTTTTGTTCGAGGAGTTGATCAAACATTCAATTACCGTATTGCTTTTACTGTAGCAACGGGAGAAGATTATATGCATACAAGTATTTTCTATCGTGAATATTTATTTGCTCTACAAGAACAAGATTTCAAAATTCCAAGTTCTGTTTACGACGAAACATAATAAAAAAATGCGATGAGCTTAAAAACTCATCGCATTTTTTTATCTTGGATAGGTGTGTGTTAATTCTTCTAGTAGTTTCATATCCTCATCATAGAACGTCACTTCATATTCATCTTTAGTTACATTAACAATCGCATATGTTTTATATGGATGAATCCCTCTTGAATTATTTAAACTACCTGGATTAACTAATAGTAATTCATCATCAATCAATTCACTCTTTAATTGATGCGTGTGACCATGAAACACAAAGTTCGCTCCGCGCTCTTTAGCTAATTCAATGACAGAGCTGTTTGTACGATTAACACTTTGAACGTGTCCATGTACTAAGTACACTTTTCCTTCTGGTGTGTCGATGATTTGTTCCATTGGATAATATTGATTCCCGTCCATATTCCCTTCTACGGCACCATCAATTAATTCCCAAATAGAATCATCTTGTTCGAACTCTGAATCACCTAGATGGAAGATATAATCCACTGTTGGTCTGACTTCTTTAACAATGTCATATACTTTTTTCCAACGTCCGTGATTGTCACTTAAAATCATCATTTTCATAAATATCCAGCTCCTTCATCCATTTATCTATTTTTTTCTTTAATTCTTGCATTGCTTTCGCTCTATGACTTATTTTATTTTTTTCTGTCAGGATCATCTCTCCAAATGTCTTTTCTTTCTCAGGATAATAAAATAATGGGTCATAGCCGAATCCATCGTCGCCACTTAATTCTTTGAGAATATAACCTTGAGCTTTTCCTTCAACCACTAGACTTTCATTATTTGGATAAGCTAATACTAATACCGATTGAAAGTATGCCTGGCGGTCTTCCCCTTCAAAACTTGCCATCTCGGTTAATAATTTCTGATTATTTAGTTGATCATCTTTCGGTTCGCCGCTGTATCTTGCACTATATACCCCCGGTTCGCCGTTTAATGATGGAACAACTAAGCCTGAGTCATCGGCTAAAGCAATGACCTGTAATTCATTGGCAATTGTTTCAGCTTTCAAACGCGCATTTGCTTCAAATGTTGTTCCAGTTTCTTCAACTTCTTCAACGTCAGGGTAATCTAATAATGATTTTACTTCGATATCAGTGTTTTTGAACATCTCTTTAAATTCTTTTATTTTCCCTTGATTATGACTAGCTATCATAACGATCAACGATAATCTCTCCTTTTATATCACATTCTTGAACTTTGAGTTCGGGTTGCTTTAACCATTGACGGGCGAATGTTTCAAATTCCGAAGCATTGCCTGTCGTATAAATTGCTTGCGTTGCTGGTGTGAGTGCTGCTTCTTCTGCGGTACGGCTTAAACTAAAGTAATCGAGTAAGGTACTCACTTCATTAATCGTTTCAACCCCAGAATCAATCAAAGTAACCTCTGGTCCCATGACCTTTTGAATCTTGTCAATCAGTAAGGGATAATGTGTACATCCTAGAACAAGGCTATCTACTTTCGCCTCTTTTAAGGGTTCTAATCGATGATTTATAATATCAAGAGCTTCGTCCGTTTCAATATTTTGAGACTCAACGAGTTCAACAAATTCAGGACAAGCGATACTCGTAATATTGAGTGTGTCAGCTTTTTCAAGCATCACCTCTTCATACATATTACTATTAATTGTTCCTTGGGTTCCGATAACACCGACGTGTCCGCCGGTCGTATTCTTAATAGCTGTACGACAACCAGAATGAATCACACCAACAACTGGAATAGCTAATGTTGCTCGAATCTCTTCTAACGCAGCTGCTGTCCCTGTATTACAAGCAATGACAAGCATTTTGATGCCCTTTTCGCGTAAGTAATTCGTCATCTGCCATATATATCGTTTAACTTCTTGTAATGATCTCGGCCCATAAGGTGCACGTGCACTGTCACCTAGATAGATGATTGATTCATTAGGTAGTTGTTTTAAACTCTGCTTTACAACCGTTAAACCACCAAACCCTGAATCAATAAAGCCAATGGGTAATTCTTTCATACTTTCATCTCTTTTCTAATAGTACCGTATTAATAATATCGCATCGATATTAAGTGGAGTGAATAAATCGCTCCGAAAGTAAACAAATAATTATTAACTTATAGTATAACGCTGATTACAAAATAATGCTAAAAAATGTGTCTAAAAATTTCACAAAAAAACAACCCGTGTGACTGGATTGTTTCTTTAAACACATTCTATTTACTTGCTCTTTCACTTTTCCATAAGGCAAATGAACGTTTGAAGGCATTCACCATCCCTTTATCACTATAGATTAGAACATTGCTCTTATAGAACAGAAGTGAGAACCAAAGTACAAAGGCCATAAATAAGACGGAAACCACAATTGAAATGGCGATTTCAGTTGAACTTACAGTCTCTGCAGCGACTCTAAACGGCATGATAAATGGTGTAAATAATGGGATTTGCGATGTAATTCGAACTAAGGAATTATTCGTTGAATTCAGTGCAAACATCCCAACATAGAAACCACCTAGAGCTAAGAATATAATCGGTGTAATCATCTTATTAACATCTTCAGTCTTAGATACTAGTGAACCTAAGAATCCGGCAAGAACAGTATAAATTAATATACCGCTGATGGCATAGACGATACCTAAGATAACAACATTACTACTACCTTGTAACAGTTCACCAATATTTAACCCCTCAAAAGAATCCAGTAGATTCAATTGACGTAAAACAAAAGAAATTAAGAAATACAAACCAATATAAATAACGACTTGAGTCAGTATCACTAATAATATCCCGATCAATTTCCCTAGGAAGTGAGCGGTAGGTGATACACTGGAAAGTATAATTTCCATAATTCTAGACCCTTTTTCAACCGCGATTTCTTGAGAAATAATACTCACATAATTCATAATAAATATGAATACAATAATTGAAACAGCATAAGCAATCCCAATCCTTACAAACATCACAGGATCTTGAGCAGATTGTTCAACGACTTCACCGGCCTCATTCCTACTCACATTAATACTATTAATCGATACGGCTGTATCTTGAATTTGAGTTAATTGTTCACCGGTCAAGCCCATTTCTTCCGCTGAATTGACGAAATTATATTGACTTAAGGCTTCTTCAAAAGGTGCTAATGAAATATCTTTGCTTGTAGTTTTGCGGTAATACATTGGATTAGAAACATCATCTCCAAATATTAAATAACCGTCTATGTCATCGGTCTGTAAAGCTTCATCTGCTTGACTACGATCAAAATTATATTGTATTTGATTTCCAGTATTAACTTCTTCAATAATCTCTTGTACTTCAGCATTCGCATCAATCACCGCAATATTACCCACAGATGAATCTAACTGACTGCTGCCGACGAAATAACCAATAGCTAACACAACACCTACCATTATAATTGGTGAGACAATCATCCAGAAAAATGACCAAGATAGGACATTTTTTCGATAGACTTCTTTAATAATAACTCCTAATCTATTCATGAATGGCTTCACCTGCTTTCATCTTAAATATTTCCTCTAAGGTCGGTGGCTGTTGACTAAACTTCGGTAAGTATTCACCTTTAGAAATTGTTTTAAATAAAGGTTCACCATAAGATGCATCCTCGAGTTTCAATGTATATTGATTTTTTCTCGTTTCCTTCACATCGATGACCCCTTCTAATTCTTTGAGTTCTTCAAGTGTCCAATCAGGTGTTTCTATATAGATAAATGTTCTTCCAAAGCTTTCTCTCACTTCATTAATTTCACCATACAATAATTGTTTTCCGTGATGAATCATGACTAATTTATCACAAATCTCTTCGACATTATTCATATTATGACTTGAGAAGATGATTGCACTACCCTTTTCTTTCAAGTCTAAAATGCCTTGTTCTAATAACTCAGCATTCACCGGATCGAGTCCACTAAAGGGCTCATCTAAGATAACTAATTTAGGCTCATGAATTAACGTCGCAATGAGCTGGATCTTTTGCTGATTCCCTTTAGATAAAGTTTTAATCTTATCTGTTCGTGTCCCTTTAACATCAAACTTTTTCATCCATTCATCGATTTTATTATCAATATCGTCTTTTTGCATCCCACGCAATTGAGCGAAATAGGTGATTTGTTGTTCGATAGTCATAGTTTCATATAATCCACGTTCTTCTGGTAAATAACCGATAATATCATACAAATTATTCCCTAATTTTTCACCGTTCCAGTTAACTTTACCGCCTTCTTCTGGGGTTAAAAAATCTAATATCATTCGAAAGATTGTCGTTTTACCAGATCCATTTTGGCCGATCATTCCTAGAATTATTCCATCCTCAATCTCAAACGATACGCCATCGACTGCTCGTAACTCGCCAAAACTCTTAACTAAATTGCTTACTTTTAACATAATAGCCTCCTCTACTCCTTTAAGGTTTAAGTATATCAAATTCATATTCATATGCCAAATCATATTCCTTTTCATATCCATAGCAAAAGACCCACATACTTTCAAATATGTGGGTCTTTTGTTTAATTTATATTATTGTTTACCATTCAATTTCTCTGACTTCTCCAGACTCTGTAGCTGTAAAGTCAACTTCTGTACCTGCTTCTAAGAATGGTAAGTGGTCATTTAATGTGATATCAGCTTTATAAACTGTACCATCAAAGGTGAAGTAATAAACTGTATTTCCTTCGACAACAACCGCTTGAACAGCGTCCACTTCACCTGTAAATTCATTTAAGTCATCTTCGGTTTCAATCTCCTCAACATCTAAAGGATTATCGACGGCATAGGCTTGCATTAATTGAGATACACTGGATTCAACGTAAACACTTTGATAGTTTTGAACGTCAACTAAAGCATACTCTTTAATTAAACCTGAATTATCTTTCAGCGTGAGGATATACATCGGATTCCCATTAATGTTTATGAGTAATGGGAATGTCGCAGTATAACTTGTTTCTTGAACACTACCTTCCGCTGAACGCATTGCTGAGAATTCTTCAGCTGCACTTAGAGGATACATTTGGGCTTCTTTCGTTCTTAAGTTTACTAACACAAAACCAATATTCGACTCATCCGCCGCTACGGATGTAATACCTGTATACAGATATAAATCATCTCCGATTGGTAAATATGTATATCCCGCTGTTGGTTCTGTCACTCCTTCTTGAGCAAAGAGTGAGTTAAAGAATCCGTTACGGTAGTGACCTTGCATCGTCAATTGATGCATAATTAAATCTGCACCATACACTCGATCGACCCAACTTGGTATTTCTTCTAAAGAATACGTATTTGTTTCACCAGTCGTCGCATTCAACACAATGACACCATTTACTTCTGGCTCTCTTATAAAGAAATTACGCGTATATGTTGAAGCGATATAAAAAGGATTTCCCTCATCATCAATTTCAAACGTTGGCGCTTCAAATAATACAAATGGATTTGAAAATCGTAACTTACGCATCACATCTCGGTTTAAAATTTCTGAATGACTATAGCGAATAGGTTCAGGTGGAGTTTGTAATTGGACGTCCCCTGTGACATTATCAACTTGGATATAATGAGGAATCCCTGTTTGAAAATTATTTAACCAACGGAAGAAACCAGCATATTCTAGTGGTGATACACGGTAAGGTGCTGAATCTATAGTAATTTGGGTGTAATCTTCAGCCACCTCAAATTGAGAAACAAGTTCTGATATATTACCTAATTGTCTATTCCCCAATCGTTCAGCCGTATCACGGTCAACTAATGGAATTTGATTGATATTTGTCTCAGGAAAATCTTCTTCGAAAGAAGCTTGATCCACTGTAATCATATTTGAATACCCATCCGAAAAGAATACAGGTGATAAGACTAAGTAAGTAACCACACCAATAACTAATAAGATTGGCCATGGGTACACTAATAATTTATATTTCAGAGAGAATTTTGGCATACTAAAGCCAGTTTCGCCGTTTTTAAGTTTGGAAAATGTTTTTACACTATCTGCTAACAATTCAATAATTAAAACACCAGCTGCAATAAGGAATAAGAAAATCCAAAAATCAAGTGAAGCATAATGTAATGGCGGAAGCATAATATAGTAGTAAAGAGCTATTAAAATCGCTAGTACAATATATAAATAACGTACTTTCCCTCCACTTAATTTATTCTTGGACATCCTGTTTTGGAAAGAATCTTTCCACTTCCTGTTGTTAAATGTATCGGTTACATCTTTCATTAAAAAATTCCTTTCTATATTTTATTGAGGGAAGAATTCCTTTAAAGTTGGCTCGAAATAAATTCCCCATTTGATATCACGATTCAAGGCTAACGTATTGTCTAATGATTGCTCGATAATATTTCCTGTCTTCTCTAGAGACTCTTCAATGGATAGCCCTCTACTATACCAAACCGTTGTCGAACTCACGACAATATCTCCAGTACCAAAGAAATGTTGCGGATAATATCTATGCATCAGCAACTTTTGGTAATCATTGTGTCCTCTAACATAAAAGCCTATTTGATCTGGCATTTTATCAGGTAAACGAACGCCAGTAATAGCTACATATTTCGCACCAGACTCAATTAATTTGCGACTCACTACGTCTAACTCTTCAACCGTCATCGATTCTGAATAAGGTGTATTCGTAATAAAGCAAGCTTCTGTAATATTTGGAAAAACAATATCCGCTTCTTTCATTAATGCTGAGAATTTTTCTGCGATTTTGTGGTCAAATCCTGGATAATATTTCCCGTGATCGGCCATAATCGGATCCATTAACAAGATAAGTTCTGGATTCAACCGTTTCTCCTCACGATAATACTGGGTAAATAATTCAACTTGCTCTGTCGTTGAAAAATACCCAGTCATCATGACATCAAAATGGATGTCATTTGCCTTCCAAACTTCAACCGTTCGTTTGAAATCTTCATTCATCTCATGACGAATAATATTAGCATAACTTTCCCCTGTTTGGGTTGATACAAACATTGTTGGAAGAATGGATACTTCCAATCCACCTGCGGATAATATTGGAATGTTTATATTTGCTGCCACTTTACCTGCTCCTGGAATATCATTTACGACTAAAACTCTTTTTGACATCTTTTCATACACCTCTCACATCAATTATAGTCTAGTTTTCCTTATATAACTAGAGGGAATTCAAGTCCCTTTTGACTTATAGAAATACTATCAGTATATCTAATTTTTCCCAAAAATCAAAAAAAGCACTCACCTTAAAAGTAAGATGAGTGCTAGAATCTAATCTATCTATTTATATGTACTGATTTAAAATCTCAGTTAGACGTGCTTTGTCGTGATATCCTACTAATTTCTCAACAACTTCGCCATCTTTTTTGATTAAAAGTGTTGGAATTGACATAATTCCAAATGATTGAGCTGTTTTAGGTTCGTCGTCTACGTTCATTTTGTAGAATTCAACGTCATCCATTTCTTCAGCTAATTCATCCACGATAGGTGATTGCATACGGCAAGGTCCACACCAAGGTGCCCAAAAATCCGTTAAGGTAATCCCTTCGTCTGTTTTTGCATTAAATTGATCATCTGATATTGCTTGTGTCATGATTACATTCCTCCCTTTTCATAAAACTATTATAACATCTCATAGTATTGAAGACTATCGAATTGCTCAAATACTTATTGTAATGACTAAATTTATTATTTGAAATAAACAATCGTTGACCCATCGCCACCTGCATTGGGTGGTGAGTATTCAAAGCGATCGACTTGCGGATGCTCTTTAAGTGCTTTTTGAACACCGTTTCTTAAAGCACCTGTCCCTTTACCATGAATAATTGTTACCATTGGATGATTTGATAATAAGGCAGAGTCCAAATACTCTTCTAATTTGGATAAGCCCGCATCATAACGTTGGCCACGTAAGTCGAGTGTCGTTTTAACTTTTGATCCAACATTTCTTTGGACGTTTACTTTCGTTGGTTTTTCAACTTTCTTAAGTGGTTCTAAATCTTTCTCGGCAATTTTCATCTTTAATATTCCCATTTGAACAACGTATTCATCTTTTCCAGATTGTTCAACAATAGAGCCTCTTTGGCCATATGAAAGAACTTCTACGTCATCACCAGGTTTAAGTTTCTTCTTCTCTTTCGCACGTTTAAGCACTTTATTCTTCTTAAGTTCTTCTGGCAATTTCAAGTCATCAAAGGATGATCGCTTATCAATAAGTACATGTTCTTTAATCGTATTACTTTGTCCTTGTTCGAGTTGTAATTCTCTTATTTCACTTAATAGTTTTTCTGCTTCATCCTGTTTCTCGCGCACGAGTTCATTAGCATCTCGCTTCGCCTTTTCAACGATCTTACTCTTTTGCTCTAACCAGCGATTGTATTCGTGTCGTAAATCTTTATGTAATTGTTCTGCATCATCCAGGAACTTCTCTGCTTTCATATGATCTTGTTCAGCTGAACGGCGTTCAAATTCAAGATTAGCCACCATCTCGTTAATGGATTGATCATCTCTAGATACACCTTCTTGAGCAGTTTGAAGAATCGTATCTGGCAGTCCCAAATGTTTAGAAATTTCGAGTGCGTTAGATCTACCCGGGACACCTATTAATAAGCGATATGTCGGTGATAATGTGTCCGAATTAAATTCCATACTCGCGTTAATTGTGTCCTTAGCATCATTGGCATATAATTTCAATTCAGGATAGTGAGTCGTTGCCATAATGGTTGTACCCATTTTTCTAAAATGTTCAAGAATCGCCATCGCTAATGCAGCACCTTCTTGCGGATCCGTCCCTGAACCTAACTCATCAAATAAAACTAAAGATTCATGCGTCGCATCGTTAATAATTCTCACATTGTTTGTCATATGACTCGAGAACGTACTTAAACTTTGTTCAATCGATTGCTCGTCACCGATATCGGCATAAACATTATCAAACACACCTATTTGACTGCCAGCTTCAGCTGGAATATGTAAGCCTGATTGTCCCATCAAATGCAATAGGCCTAACGTCTTAAGCAAGATAGTCTTACCACCCGTATTCGGTCCGGTAATAATTAAAGCCTTATATTCTTCTCCAAGTAAAATATCGTTCGCAACGATATCTTCGGATGCAATGAGCGGGTGTCTCGCTTGCCATAAGGCAACGATTAAATCTTTTGATAAGATTGGCTTAGTCGCGTCAATCTCACGGCTATACCCTGCTCTAGCTTGAATAAAGTCTAATTGAGCTAACATCTCTTGATTTGTTCGAATTTCATTTGTATATGGCATTAAGCTCTGTGATATTTCATCCAGAATCCGTTCGATTTCTTTTCGCTCAGCAACTTTTAATTCCGCTAAACGGTTATTTAAATTTACCACGCTTTGTGGTTCCATATATAAAGTCTGCCCAGAGCTACTCTGATCGTGGACTGTTCCGCCCATTTGATTACGATATTCTGCTTTCACCGGAACAACATAGCGCCCGTTACGAATTGTAATTAAAGTATCCGTTAATTGATTCGCACGACTCTTTAAAATTTGATTCAATTGATTTCGCACTTGTTGTTCTGTATTGGATTGATTTCTTCTTATAGATGCTAATTGACTCGATGCCGAAGATAAGACACTTCCATCTTCATCAATGGCATTATGAATTAGCTTCTCAACTTCTGGCAGATGAATACAACGATCTACCCAGGCTTGTAATGCCGGGAAATATTTCTCATCATCAGCTAAAATTTCAAAGAATTGAATGACTTGCTTCGTTGACGTTAACAACTTACCAACTTCTGCGAGTTCTCTACCATTGAGACTGGCACCTAATTCTAATCTCTTTAAAGGTTGATCCAATGATCGTAACCGGGGTACCGGAATAAGACGATCCTGCAACAATAGATTCAGTGACTGCTCAGTTTCATCTTGCCACTTTTGAATCGTTTCGTAATTATTCGATGGTTTCATATTAGCTATCTTACTCTGAGCAAGTTCTGTTTGAGTATATTGTTTGATACGTTGACGTACTTTGTCGAATTCTAATGTGTCAAAAATCTTCTCATTACTCACAGAAAACATCATTCCTTTCTATCTCTTACTATCAACTATATATTATAACAAAAAAAGTGTCCCTATGCCATTCATAGGAACACCGCTATTTCTTAAGAAAATGGATTGAAATTGAACCAAGTTTCTGCAGCAAAGTTTGAGAAAAATGGCGTATTCGACACTATTTGATAAGCTATCGGATTATCAACAAACTGTTGTTGTATAAATTCAATCGGAATCAGTGATAGAACGAATAAAAAGAAAAAGACAATAACATAGGTAATTAAAACGTTCACTACGCCACCACCAATAGCATTTAAATGGTTGAGTAAATCATAATACATGACACGAGTGAATAATAAAGATAAAAAGTTAGTAATAACCCAACCAATTAAACCGATGAGGATAAAAGTTATCACTCGATAGAAAGCTTCATCAATAAAAAAGCTCGTTGCTTCATCATAGAAAGCTAAATCTGTATCCGGTTGAACTGAGGGAAATGGTATGAGCATTTCGACAATCTCAGATAATGGTTGAAAATAACGTGTCGCAAGTACAAAGGTAATAATATACCCAACTAAACGAATCAGTTGTAATACTAAACCTCGACGATAACCTGAATAAAAACTAATAAGTAAGGCAATAAGTATAATAATTGTTAACATAGCATCTCTCCTATATGACTAATCATTCACGTTCATATGGTACTTGGTGCGAATTACTTTGATCTCTTCTTGAATAATTCGGACGTGTTGATTGTTTAGATTCTATTTGTGTCTTTAATTGTTCAATCTCTTCCTCTAGCTCCAGAATTTGTTGTTCTTTCATAAGCTGATCCGAAATAGCATTTACTGACATTAAGATACTTCGATCTTCATTATTTAACTCTGGTGTCAGTTCAGTTAATTGTTGTAGCTGATTATTTACAATATCAACTACTGAATTTAGATGTAGCGCTGATTTTTGCCCCACAATTGTGTATTCTTTTCCTGCAATTTTTGCTTTAAATCGTAAATTCCGTTCCATTATTACTCATCCTTTTCAACTGCTTGTCTTATTTTACCAAATTTTTGTTATAAATTCATTTTTATATGAAATAGTCTTATAATACTCAAATCTATTTCACAATTTGCCCAATGTTCATTATAATATATCACAGAACAATCGAAAAGGATGAAGTGAATGGCCTCAGAAAGTATTAAAGTAAATAAAGCAACCTTTAACAAAATGCACGAACATTACAAGAATAATTTAGTTGATCCAGTTCCTTACAGTGAATTTCGTGCCAAAGTAGGATCGACAACGATTACTGGTTATACAAGTGGAAAAGTACTCTTTCAAGGAAATGATAGCCAAGATGAGCTAGGTAAATGGCAAAATAACAGGGAAGCCACATCCTCGAGCAGCTCTAAGCCAAAAAGTAGAACGAAGCCATCGACTTCAGAACTTCCAGAAGGCTTTGCTAACTGGCCAATTATCGGGAGTGATGAAGTTGGAAATGGAAGTTACTTTGGCTCTTTAACAGTGTGTAGTGTTTATTTATCACCGAGTCAATTTGAATTAGTTAAATTGTTAGGCGTAAAAGATTCAAAACTCTTAAACGATAAGGAAATTGTTAAGATTGCTGAAGAATTAAAGATGTCCGTTCCTTATCACCTAACAGTCTGTACGCCTGAAAAGTATAATCAAGCGATTGAAAAAGGCTATAATGCTGTCAGTATCAAAGTATCTTTGCATAATTTCACTATTGG
This sequence comes from Ruoffia sp. FAM 26255, assembly GCF_045528525.1. Lineage (NCBI taxonomy): Bacteria > Bacillati > Bacillota > Bacilli > Lactobacillales > Aerococcaceae > Ruoffia > Ruoffia sp. FAM 26255. Next base: position 61,542 of record NZ_JBGQQX010000006.1, read on the forward strand.
AAAATTATTAACTAAATTGAACCAAGACCAAAAAGAAGAGATGCGTGGGATTTTAATTGATCAATTTACTCCCGCAAATAATTACTTTAAATACTTACAAAAAGAACAACATCCTATTAAAGATGATGTCTACTTTGTAAAAAAAGGTGAAGGTCATCATCTAGCGGTCGCAAGTGCTTCAATTATTGCTAGAGCTGCTTTCTTAGAATCTCTTGAAACACTTGGGAAACCATTTAATAAAGTATTGCCGTCTGGTGCAGGCAAAGCCAGTGATGTACTTGCTGCTCAACTCATTAAAAAACATGGTAAAAGTGTCTTAGATAAAACAGCTAAATTGCATTTTAAAAATACAAGTAAAGCTCTTGAGCTAGCCAAAAAAATCAAATAAAATAACGAGGAGCTGGGAAAAAACTCAGTCTCAGTATAAAAAACCACCCATTTATTGTGAAAAATAAATGGGTGGTTTTAGTATTTTTTTAAAGACAAAACGAGCCCTGAACCTTATAATTGAAGTACGACCAACAACTAAGGAGGGGCTCGTTATGTACCAAAATTATACCACAATGGAGACTGCATTAACACTACAATTAGATTTTACGATTCCAAATGATCATGAAGCTCGATTGATTAGCCGATTTGTCGATTCAATTCCTACGGAAGTTCTTTTAGATGAGACGTCACATACGGGACGTCCAGCTTTTCACCCCGCAATGCTATTAAAAATGTGTTTATTTGCATATAGCCGCTCAACATTTTCTGGTCGAAAAATTGAACAGATGAACGAAGAATCAATTCCTATGAAATGGCTAACTGGGGATACCTCTATTTGCTATAAAACTATCAATAACTTTCGATCAAGTGAACATGCATCAAATCTGATTAAGTATTCATTTGTCCTATTCACAACACTTTTAAGTGAGAATGATTTAATCTACAAGGATTCTTTATTTATTGATGGTACAAAAATTCAAGCAGATGCGAACATCTATAGTTTTACTTGGCGAAAAGCGATTGAACGTTATGAAGCTGGTCTAATTGAAAAAGTGTCTAGTTTGTATGAAGAACCTATTCAAACGAATGTAGATATTGCTATAAAGGAAGAAGAATTAACCATGTCTATCGGAATCGAGAAGATCATTGATAGTCTAGATGAAGCTCTTGATGAGGTTGAAGTAAAAATCAAAACTGAGACAACCATACCTAAAGGTGGTTCTGAACACAAGCGACGTCGTCGCACGCTAAAAAAGCATCGAAATAAATGTGCGAATGATTTCCTACCACGAAAACAGAAATATGAAGAAGCGAATGAACTATTTGATGGAAGAAATAGTTTTTCTAAAACAGATACAGACGCTACCTTCATGTGCATGAAAGAAGATCCAATGAAAAATCGTGAATTGAAACCTGGTTACAATCTTCAGGTAGCTTCTAGTAATCAATATGTCATTGACTTTGATATTTTTCCGAACCCAACAGATACGCGTACACTTATTCCGTTTCTAGACTCGATTCAAACACTTGATATGTTCCAATATATTGTTGCTGATGCTGGTTATGGTAGTGAAGAAAATTATATGGCTATTACCGATGATTTCGAGAAAGTACCATTGATTCCGTATGGAATGTATCATAAAGAACAAAGTAAAAAGCACAAAAATAATCCAAAGCATCGTCAGAACTGGTCCTATAACGAGGTTGAAGATTCCTATACTGATTTAGATGGTGTTCATTTTAATTTTTCACATTATAGTACTCGAAATGATAAAAATGGTTTTCAAAGGCAGTTTAAAATATATAAAGCTGTTCCGAGCAAATGGATGACCGTTTAAATAAACTAGCGAAAACACCGAAAGGTAGACAGCGCCAGACGGCGGTCAATAATAATTGGGAGTATTTCAAACACAAAGCTAAAGAGAATTTGGAGAGCACACCTGGAAAAGAAATCTATGCACAACGTAAGATTGACATAGAGACCGTTTTTGGTCGCATGAAAGGTGTATTTGGTATGCGCAGAGCGCATGTGAGAGGTAAACAAGAAGTACATAATGATATAGGTATCATGCTTATGAGCATGAATTTAACAAAATTAGCAATCGAAGCAAGAAGACAAGCAGAAGCTTCTCGGAGTTCTTCAATCAAAAATATAAAATGCGATGAACCAATCAGAATTCTGATTGGTTCATCGCATTTTTATTATTTAGGGCGACTTAATTCCCAGCCCCAATATAATAATGTTATTGAGGTATTGTCACGCTGTACTTTAGCTAGCTATTCGATGTATCTGACTACTGCCACACATTTGTACCACTGATGCCAACTTTCTTACCACTGTTTGCCAAAGAATGTACCACCTTTTGCCAGCTTAATGTACCACTAAAGAAATATCCCATAACCACTGTGATTTAAGTTAGTTATGGGATATCTTTACATAATCCATAGGATTATATTAGTTTTTCATAGTAATATCCTAGAAGTTATTGGATAAACCCAGTCGTTCACGCATAGATGTTTCACCATCGATAGTGATGGTGTAGGAATTATGAACAATCCGATCAATAACTGCTTCGCCTGTTGGTCCACCTCCCAACTTAGAATGCCATCCAGCAGTGTTGAACTGGGTACAGAAGATCGTAGATGTCGTCTTTTCCCTTTTTTCTATGATTTCCATGGTCAAGTATAGTTCTTCTTCTGTTAAGTCATGAAGAAGCCACTCATCTTATGAAAAGTTATTTATTATGTAAAGCTAGATTCAAGTCCTGTTGGTTTTGTAAGCTTTTTGTGTTTCTAACTATACATAATATAGTATCCTTATTCTAAAAGGAGGACGAAATAATGGATACT
>NZ_JBGQQX010000007.1:0-61597 GCF_045528525.1 Ruoffia sp. FAM 26255
GAGAGTTACCTGAATGGAAACCAATCCGCTCATACTTCTCATAATCTAAAAAGACGGTCAATTCCGTTCTTAAGAGTGTATTTACGGCCAATTCTAGATGAGAACGAAAACATTCGTTTAAATCACCTTTTGTGGCTAGAGTCTGTAAGATATCTGTAGTAAGATTGTTCATAGGGAAGTCCTCTTTTCTGTGAATGTAGTGTGGTAACTCTATTCTACAGAAGGGGCTTCCTTTTTTCTATTTACACAAGATATTTTACACTCTCGGATTATAGTGTTATTCTATCGATTTATGTTAGATTTATTCACATATAATGATATATGTAAGTTGCGAAAGAGGGGTGTTTTCGCGTATAATAAGTATTGTTAGAATAATATGAGAAAAGTTTCTACAATTATTAAAATTCAAGGAAAGTTGGAGTGAAACATGAAGTTTTTTAGATGGTTATCTATGAGTTTAGTTGTAATGTTAACCGTACTTGTCGGTGCACCGGTAATGAATACGGTTGTGCAGGCACAAGAGGATAATGAGCCTTACATTATTGCTACAGATACAACATTTGCCCCATTTGAGTATCAAGATGAGAATGGTGACTTTGTTGGGATTGATATGGACCTATTGGAAGCAATCGCTGAAGATCAAGGTTTTGAATATGAGATAAGACCACTAGGATTCAATGCAGCTTTACAGGCTGTAGAGAGTGGACAAGTTGATGGTATGATTGCAGGTATGGGAATTACAGAAGAGCGACAAGAATCTTTTGACTTCTCAGATCCGTACTATGAAGCAGGAGTGCAATTCGCTGTTTTAGAAGATAGCGATATTGAATCGTTAGAAGATTTAGAAGGAGAAAATGTTGCCGTTAAGACCGGTACAACCGGTATGGCAGCAGCTGAATCAGTGGCTGATGAATACGGCTTTACGATTTCAACCTTTGAAGATTCAGTTAACATGTATGAAGACTTACAGGCAGGAAATTCTGTCGCAGTCATTGAGGATTACCCAGTGATGGCTTATGCAGCACAAACAGGTGGTATTCCATTACGCTTTATCGGCGAACAAATGGAAATAACCGATTATGGCTTCGCTGTTCAAACAGGTGAGAATCCAGAATTAATTGAAATGTTCAATGCGGGGTTAGAAAGTGTCCGTGAATCTGGTGAGTTTGATGAAATTATTGATACACATTTAGGTGAGATTGATTTAGCTGAATCAGAATCAGATTCTGAAGAAGAGGAAAGTTCACAAGAATCAGAAGCAGCAGTTGTCGCTGATCCAGATCGAACTTATATAATTGGTACAGATACTACGTTCGCACCATTTGAATACCAAGATGAGAATGGTGATTTCGTTGGTATCGATATGGACTTATTAGAAGCAATCGCTGCAGATCAAGGTTTTGAATATGAGATCAGACCACTTGGTTTCAATGCGGCTTTACAAGCTGTTGAGGCGGGTCAAATTGATGGTATGATTGCTGGTATGGGGATTACTGAAGAGCGACAAGAATCTTTTGACTTCTCAGAACCATACTTTGAAGCGGGAGTTCAATTTGCGGTTTTAGAAGACAGCGATATTGAATCATTAGAAGACTTAGAAGGTCAAAATGTTGCAGTTAAGACCGGTACAACGGGTATGGCAGCAGCTGAGTCAGTGGCTGACGAATACGGCTTCACAATCTCAACATTTGAAGATTCAGTCAATATGTATGAAGACTTACAAGCAGGAAATTCTGACGCAGTGATTGAAGATTACCCAGTGATGGCTTATGCAGCTCAAACAGGGGGTATTCCATTACGCTTTATCAGCGAACAAATGGAAGTAACAGATTATGGATTCGCTGTTCAGACAGGTGAGAATCCAGAATTAATTGAAATGTTTAATGCGGGACTCTCAAATGTTCGTGAGTCAGGTGAATTTGATGAAATTGTTAATACGCATTTAGGCGATACAGACATGGCGAATGCAGACCCAAGTTCCGAAGGGGAAGAGGGTTCAGAAGAAGCTGAAGAAGTTGTGGCTGATCCGGATCGTACTTATGTGATTGGTACAGATACAACATTTGCACCATTCGAGTTCGTTGGAGATGACGGCGAATACGTTGGTATTGATATGGATTTACTTGCAGCCATCGCTGCAGATCAAGGCTTTAATTATGAGATTCGTCCATTAGGATTTAACGCGGCTTTACAAGCTGTTGAGGCGGGTCAAATTGATGGAATGATTGCTGGTATGGGGATCACGGAAGAACGTGAAGAGTCGTTTGATTTCTCAAACCCATATTATGAAGCGGGAGTTCAATTCGCAGTCTTAGAAGATAGTGACGTTGAGTCATTAGAAGATTTAGAAGGTCAAAACGTTGCTGTTAAGACTGGTACAACAGGAATGGCAGCAGCTGAGTCAGTGGCTGACGAATACGGCTTTACGATTTCAACATTTGAAGATTCAGTCAATATGTATGAAGATTTACAAGCAGGAAACTCTGTTGCAGTTATTGAAGACTACCCAGTAATGGCTTATGCGGCTCAAACAGGGGGTATTCCATTACGCTTTATTGGTGAACAAATGGAAGTAACTGATTATGGATTCGCAGTTTCTGAAGGTCAGAACCCAGAATTAGTTGCTTTATTCAATCAAGGACTAAGTAATATTCAAGCCTCTGGTGAGTATGATACAATAATATCGAACTACTTAGGTGAGGAAGAATTAGAAGAAGAATCTTCTTCAAGTGGTTTCTTCGGTTTAATCGAACAAAATGGTCGTGCTTTACTTAACGGATTATGGACAACTTTATGGATTACATTAGTGTCATTTGCAATTGCAGCCGTTATTGGTATTATCATTGGTTTAATGCGCACGTCTGGTAATATTATCTTATCATTCATTGCTCAAGTGTATATTGACTTGATGCGTGGTACGCCGATGATCGTATTATCATTCTTCGTATACTTCGGTATTCCACAATTAACAGGTTGGACATTCGGAGCGGTAGCAGCCGGGATTACTACCTTAAGTATAAACGCAGCGGCTTATATTGCTGAAATTGTACGTGGTGGTATTAATGCGGTTGATGTCGGACAAGATGAAGCGGCACGAAGTTTAGGGTTGAACAAAGGTAAGACAATGAGACGAATTATCTTACCGCAAGCGTTCAGAATTATGATCCCTTCATTCATTAACCAGTTTGTTATTACACTGAAAGATACATCAATTCTATCAGTAATTGGTTTAGTAGAATTAACTCAAACAGGTCGAATTATTATTGCTCGTACTTATCAATCAGGAGCAATGTGGTTAATCGTTGGATTAATGTACATTATCTTGATTACAATCTTAACTAAGATTTCTAATAGACTAGAAAAGGATGTGTAACCAATGGCAGAGGTAAAAGTAAAAGGATTAAAGAAAAGCTTTGGTAGTAATGAAGTTTTAAAAGGCATTGATTTGCATGTAAACTCAGGAGAAGTTGTTTGTATTATCGGCCCTTCGGGTTCAGGTAAATCAACATTACTTCGTTGCCTAAACCGCTTAGAAGAAATCAACGGCGGTGAAGTGAATGTTAATGGTGTGAATATCAGTGCAAAAGATACAGATATTAACTCTGTTCGTAAAAATATCGGAATGGTATTCCAACACTTTAACTTATTCCCCCATTTAAGTGTTAAAGAAAACATCACTTTAGCACCGGTTGAACTTGATGTGTTATCAAAAGATGAAGCAGATAAAAAAGCATTAGATTTATTAAATCAAGTTGGACTTGATGATAAAGCTGATGCATATCCAAACTCATTATCAGGTGGACAAAAACAACGTGTGGCAATTGCGCGTGCATTAGCCATGGATCCAGATATTATGTTGTTTGACGAACCAACGTCAGCACTTGACCCTGAGATGGTTGGAGATGTTCTTAACGTTATGAAAGATTTAGCGGCACAAGGAATGACAATGGTTGTTGTAACTCACGAAATGGGATTCGCTCGTGAAGTTGGAGACCGTGTCATCTTCATGGATGGTGGCTATGTAGTGGAAGAAGATCTTCCTTCAGTACTATTCAGTAATCCTAAAGAAGAACGTACGAAATCATTCTTAGACAAAGTATTAGTTTAATTAGTATTTGAACGAGGTAGCTTTCGGGCTACCTTTTTTATTTTCTTAAAATATTTAAAAATGTCTTGGAATTATCCAAATAGGCTTGTTGTTTCAGCGATTCTCGACTACAATATATCAAGATATAAAGGAGCGATTAAATATGAAAAGCAGTGTTGAAAATGTAATGAGTTATAAAGATATAAATGTTCCTGAGGAAAAATTAACAATTGAAATACCTTCATGGGATGCCGTGGCACAACCATTAGTTGACCATGCGCGCAGACAATATGAAGAGATGATCAATGAACCGGTTGACGAATTAACGAACGAAATGGTAGACGCTCTAGCTTTACCAGGGGTTAAAACAATTCAACAACTTAAACAATCGGGGATGGAAGTATACCAACGTAACCAAACACAGTTACAATTCTATAATGAAGTTTTACCATTCATCTTAAAATATTATGCAGACAATTCAAACGTCATCTTAAATAGTGAAGAACGCGACAGTTATGTTACGGATTATTTAAGACAAGTGAAAGCTTACGCCGATCAATATAACATGCCATTAGAGCAATATGGGCGTGAACAATTAAAACTTGAAGGAAATATTAATGAACAACTTGAGAAACGTGCGGAAGAAGACTTTATCTTTAAAGTGATTGCACATCGTGTCTTTGAGAATCAAGGTGGACGTTTAGATGAAGAAGCTTACGAGCAATTTATTCACCGTAATGTTGTCCAACAAGGGGCAGACGAAATCGAGTTAAGAGAACGATTCTCCTATAATGCATTTAAAGAAATGATGCCAGAAATGTCTCTATCACAAGATATTTACGAGTACTTCAGTAAACGTATTACCTTTAAAATCAACCCTGATGCAAAACTTCGTGTGTAAAATAATATTGAACTTATCATTAAAATGGATATAATAATGTTATGTCTAAAATTAAAGCAAACAAGAAAGGAGGGTTGTATTGGAGAAAGATAAAATGAAGCGTTACGGAATAATTGGAGGCATTGCCGGTGGTATTGTCATTGTATTGGCTGTCATCTTTTTCTCTATTGGGCAACCCTTTACAAATAAATCCGCAAATTCACTCGGTGAAGAATTCAATCAAGCTGAAGAAATTACGCCAGCTGAACTTGTGGAACAGCATCGCTATGACACTTTGCATCTTCAACCGAAAGCCAGTGTATTAATTGAAGATTTAAGATCATCCGTTGTCAATGTGGGGGTAGCGAACCGAACTGAGACGCCACTTCTAACGGAAGTTGCTGAAAATGATGAGGAATTAACTCCAGAAGAAGAGTTACCTGAGATTGTTCCATGGTTTTACTTTAGTCCGAATGTAGCAATTGTCTCACCCACTTCTTATGTGAATCAAGAACGTTTATTGTCTGAAGAGAGTTTAAACGGCTTTGCTTGGTACGCAGTTGAAGGGGAAGAATTATTATATCGTAATGATACTCCATACACGGGGTGGCATAACATACCTGAGGAAGGTTGGTTTTACTTTCTAAAAGGTAAGCAACAAGATATTGGCTTTAGTTTGGAAGAAGCTGAAGAGTTAAGTCAACACCGTAATATGTTATTAAATTTAGTACCTACGGATGCACCTGATTTCTTCTTTATTGAAAGACCTTATGAATATACAAAGATGAGTGAGGTCAAACCTGTTGATTACAGTATTCTTTATAAAGCAACAGATTCATTGATTCTTAGTGCACCACCTAAGACACAAAACTCAACGATGAGAACGACGACAGAAGGTTTCTATGATATGCCGATGGAAGTTGTTGCTGAGTACACTTCTTTCGATGAAGAATGGTTACATGTTTACATTGGTTATGAGGAATTAGGTTGGGTTCGAAAAGATGAGACAGGTACAGATTACGTGGAAACTTACTACAGTGAACGTGAGTTGTTAGATACGATGGAAGCAGTCATCTGGGAAGAAATTGGAATGATCAACGCTAACGTTGGGGCATCTTTTATTAATAATGAAACGATGGCTCAAGTTGATATTAATAACCAACAATTCTGGCCTGCAAGTACGCAGAAAATCTATGTTCTTGGTGAAGTCTACCATCAATACAAGACGGGTGAATTATCACCAGATACTTATGTGACGATGACGGATTGGGATAAAGTGCCTGGAGCGGGGATTATTCAAGGTCAGCCAAGTGGAAGTATGTATACGGTTGATGAATTGGTTAACTTAGTCACGGTTTATAGTGATAATACAGCCGCGAACTTATTAATTGATGTTGTAGGTGGTGGATACATTATCAACCCGCATATCCATCAATTAGGTCTTTATGAGACGTATGTGAATGGGAAGTATTATAGTGAAGATACTTACTTTACAACTACGCCTCATGATGCGGCGCGCTACTTCGCCTTATTAGATAACAACCAAGTCAATGGTGAACCATGGGATGCGATGTTAATTAATAAGTTGACTATGAATACACATAACTTCTTACGCCAATATATTCCGTCTTCAACCACGTCTTGGAATAAGTCTGGTTTAGGAGAGACTGAGCAAAATGATATCGCCACATTTATCACACCCTATGGGGCGTATTCATTAGCTGTTTACACGTCTTATCCAGGAGATTATGACAGCATTTCAGACCAGGTAGGGAATTTATCTCTACGTGTTCATAATGTCTTTAATGAATTAAGATCACAGTTGTGGATAACTGTGGAGTAATCACACTTTTAGCAAGTGCCGTTTCGGTGCTTGCTTTTTTGTTATAATTTTTATCGTATTTAAGAAAGCGTTTTGCTATAATAGATGACATCTAAAATAAGGGAGTGATATTGTGAATCAACGTGAGAATATTTTAAAACTCATCGAACAAAATAGTCGCTTAAAGGCGAGTGAAATCGCGACAATGCTTGATATAGAAGAGAGTGTTGTTGAACAAATTATTACTGAGTTAGAAGAAGAAAAAGTCATTATCGGCTACCATACTTTGATTAATTGGGATAAGACTGAAGATGAATATGTTTCAGCGATGATTGAAGTGAAAGTGAATCCACAACGCGGTCAAGGCTTTGATCGGATTGCGAGTTTGATTTACAATTTTCCCGAAGTTGAAGCAATGTATTTAATGTCAGGTGGGTATGATTTTTCAATTGAATTGAAGAAAGCCCCCATGCGAGAAATTGCCCGTTTTGTGACAAGTAAATTATCTGTGATTGATGAAGTTCAATCGACAGCAACGCACGTTATTTTGAAAAAATATAAAGATCATGGAACATTATTTGATAATGATGATGAAGATCGTAGGATGGCGGTTTCTTTATGAGAGATTTCGTGAATGAACACGTCAAAAAAATAAAACCTTCAGGAATTCGCCGCTTTTTTGATATTGCTAATGAGATGGATAATGTTATTTCATTAGGAGTGGGGGAACCTGATTTCGATACACCGTGGCATATTCGTGATGAAGCGCGCGACGCAATGAGTCGTGGACGGACATTCTATACAGCTAATGCTGGTTTGATGGAGTTACGAGAAGAAATAGCTGGGCGACTAAGTCGTAAGCATCAATTAGATTATAATCCTAAAGAAGAGATTTTAGTGACGATTGGTGGGAGTGAAGCGATTGATATTGCTTTACGGGCAACGGTTTGTCCCGGGGACGAAGTTATTTATTTAGAACCGGGCTATGTTTCTTACTTGCCTTGTATTGAGTTGTCTGGCGGGGTTCCCGTTCCGATTGCTTTACAAGAAGCAAATCAATTCCGTTTAACGGCGGAAGAACTAGAAGCAGCGATTACACCGAAGACGAAGATTGTTATTATGAATTTTCCAAACAATCCAACTGGTGCAATATTAGAGCAAAGTGACATTGATGCGTTAGCTCGCGTTATTATGCAGCATGACTTGCTTTTAGTGACAGATGAAATTTATGATGATTTGACCTATACTGAAAGTGCGCATGTAACATTGGTTTCAGTACCAGGAATGAAAGAGCGCACAGTTTATATTAATGGTTTTTCTAAAACCTACGCGATGACCGGTTGGCGTTTAGGCTATTGTTGTGGGCCGAAAGCAATTATGGAACAGATGATTAAGATTCATCAGTTTACAATTATGGCTGCACCGACACTGAGTCAATACGCTGGTATAGAAGCTTTGAAAAATGGGGATGCATCGGTTGAAGAGATGCGCCAAAGTTACAATCAACGTCGACGCTATCTTTTAAAAGAGTTAGATCGAATTGGCTTAACTTGCTTTGAACCTTTAGGAGCATTTTACATCTTCCCAAATATCCAAGAATTCCAGATGTCTTCAGAAGATTTTGCGACACAATTACTGTTAGAAGAGCATTTGGCTGTCATTCCAGGGTCTGCCTTTGGGGACAGTGGAGAAGGGTACATCCGAATCTCCTATGCATATTCGATTAAAGAACTGAAAGTCGCAATTAATCGCTTAGAGCAATTCGTTCACAGATTAAGAGAGAAAGCATTGTACGGCGAAGTAGCACATTAATAACATGATGGAGGATATTATGACTAAACAAAATGGACCACTACCAACACGTGATTTATTAAATAAAGAAGAGACTTGGGACTTATCATTACTATTTGCAACCCAAGCAGAGTACGAAAAAGCAATAGAAGCCTTAAAAGAAAAAGTAGCAACTTTTAATACAGATTATAAAGGGAACTTAACAAATGTTGGAACGATTTTAAGTGCTTTAAATGATTTTGATGATATCAATGTTAGGATGGGGAAAGTATTTCAATACGGTTCTTTAGCCTATGAAGTAGATAAATTAGATGATACGAATGAAGCAAATGCGTTAAAATTAGGCCAATTAAGTGAGTGGCTTGGCGTTCGTTTATCATTTTTTGAATCGGAATTAGCGAACTTATCTGAAGAGATGTTAAATGAATTATTAGTGACTGAGGAAGGGCAAAGATTTAAAGCTTTTATCGATCGAATCAAATATAATAAACCAATGATGCTAGATCCTATGATTGAGGAAACTCTAAGTAGCTTATCGGGATCACTAATGAATCATAGTGATATGTATAATACAGTTAAATTCCAAGACATGGTCTTTCCAGACTTTGTAGTGGGTTCTGAAACTTACAGCAATTCCTTTGCTGGTTTTGAGCAAGATTTTGAAGGGCATATGAATAAAGAAATTCGCCATGCTGCTTGGAAATCATTCCACCAAGGCTTAAGCAACCATCAACATACGGTTGCTGCCAATTATATTAACCATGTTCAAACTGAGAAGAAAATGGCAACTTTACGTGGCTTTGATTCTGTGTTTGATTATTTACTACACGATCAACAAATTTCACGTGATAGTTATAATTTAATTATCGATACCTTAACTACGGAGTTAGCGCCAGTATTTAGACGTTACGCGAAGTTATTAAAAGAAGAACAAGGGTTGGATAAAGTTACTTTAGCTGACATTAAGATGCCATTCTCTAAAGATGAACCGATGTCGATTAGTATTGATGAGAGTCGTGAGATGATTGAGTCAGCTTTATCTGTCTTTGGGGATGAGTATTTAAGTTATGTGAAGCAAGCCTTTGAAGAACGCTGGATTGATTACCCGATGAACCAATCAAAATCAACAGGTGGTTTCTGTTCAACGATTGCTGATGGACCGTCTTATATTCTGCTTAACTGGACTGGTTTATTAAGTGAAGTGCTTGTGCTAGCCCATGAGTTAGGCCATGCAGGGCATTTCCAATTAACTTATCAAAACCAATTAAGTATTACACCGGAAGCAAGCTTGTATTTTGTTGAAGCACCTTCAACAGCAAACGAAGTCATTATGTGCCAATATTTATTAAATCAACCGATTGAAAATGATGCGAAACGCTCATTAATTGCGGAATTTATTACAAGAACTTACTTCCATAATATGGTGACACATTTATTAGAAGCGGATTTCCAACGCAAAGTTTACGAAGCAGTAGATAATGATGAAGTATTAAATGCTAACCGTCTAAATGGGTTCTTTAAAGAAACGTTAGAAAACTTCTGGGCAGATGCTGTAGAAATCAATGATGGTGCTGAATTAACTTGGATGCGCCAACCACATTACTATATGGGCTTATACTCATATACTTATTCAGCTGGTTTAACGATTGGAACTCAAGTGGGTCAGATGATTGCTGATAATGATCAAGAAGCTGTGTCAGCTTGGTTAGACAATTTAGCAGCAGGCGGAACGAAAGATGCGCTTGAATTAGCAGCCAATGTGGATGTAGATATGACCAATGCGGACGCGATTCGTCAAGCAATTCAATTCGTTGACGGCTTAATCGATCAAATCGAAGAGCTTGCTTAAGTTACAGTTGTGTTACAAAAATGGAGTTATGCAACAAAAGAGTTAAGGGTCATTAACAGATGGCTTTTAGCTCTTTCTTTATATTTGAACTTGAGTTAATATATCATAAGTCATCAAAAATGATATTTAATTATTTTAAATATAAAGGGGTATTACATAAATGAGAAAATCACTAAAACTTGTGGCAGCTACAATTGCAGTTTCTGCTTCATCAATGGCGATCAATAGTGCTGAAGCACAAGTCATCGGTGATAACGAAGCATCAGGGACTTGGACCGAGCGTTCAATCGTAGATGTTGCCGATTCAATAAATAAAGAAATTGCTGAAACAGGCAAATATACAATTCAATGGGGAGATACTTTATCAGTTATCGCAGAAGCGTTAGGGCTATCTGTTGAAGAAGTAACAGTATTAAACCAACTTGAAAATCCTGACTTAATTATTGCAGGTTCAACATTAGCTTTTAACGAAGAGCACCATCAAGTGACTTTCGCTAATGAAGATTTAGGTGAAGAAGTGACTTACTCAACTGAAACTGGTGAAGAAGTAGAACCAGTTGAAACAGAAGAGGTTATCGAAGAAGTCGTAGAACCAGAAGTAACTGAACCAATGACTGAAGATGGACTAGTATTAAACACAGTTGAAGAATGGATTGCGCCTGAAACGCAAGAAGTTGAAGCAGCTGAAGAAGTATCAGAATTCACTTATGAAACAGCAGAGGTTTCTTACCCAGAAAACTTAGTCACTTGGGAAGAAGAAGTAACAGAAGAAGTTGTTGCTGAAGAAACACCTGTAGTCGAAGAAGAAATTATTGAAGAATCAGTGGTAGAAGAGCCTGTACTAGAAGAAGAAACCACTGAAGTTGTGGAAGAAACTCCTGTCGTTGAAGAAATCGTTGAAGAAGAAATCGTAGAAGAAGTGGAAGAACCAACTTACGAAACTGATTTAAATGTTTTTGAAGAAACTCAACCATGGGAAGTAGTCGAAGAAGAAGAGCCAGTGGTAGAGGAACCTGTTGTTGAAGAGCCAGCTTCTGGTTCAATTGACTACTACTCAGCAAGTCTTGGTTCAATGCCAGAAAATGCTGGTCTATCAGAATCTGAATTAGCAGCTAAATTAGAAATCCGCCGTCGTGAAAGTACACATAACTATGATATTTATAGTGTATCTGGAAACCACTACGGAGCTTACCAAATGTTAGATTCATACTTCACGACATATGGATATGGTGATAGATCACCAGCCAGTCAAGAAGCAGCAGCTAACGGATATGTTGCATCACGTTACGGAAGCTGGCAAGCGGCTTTAGCTCACCACAACGCGAATAACTGGTACTAAAATTTAACTATATTTAAAAAAAGTCGAAACAACTAGAAATAGTTGCTTCGGCTTTTTTTCTTAGACTTTTGTTGGCTTGATTAATACTAATAGGCATTAAATTATCGTCTTCTCATATATAAAATTTATATTTGTCTTTTCACTTGAGATAGTGTTAGAATATTTTTAGAGCTAAGACAAAGGAGTTATTTTGAATGAATCACAAAACAATTATGGAGTTTCATGGGGGCTTAGATACGATCGGCGGTAATATAATCTCGCTAGTGTACAATGGCTATCGTATTATTACAGATTTTGGGGCAGTTGTAGGTGTTGATATTAATGAATTAGCATATCAGAGAAATACGCAAGCATTATATGATGACAACAAATTGCCTAAAATTGATGGTCTATTTAGACAAGAAGCTTTAGAAGGTAATTCAACATTAAGTTATGAAGCTTCAGACTTAAAAACGATTGTATTAATTTCACATCTACATTTGGACCATGTGGGGAGCTTGGCTCATTTACATCCGGAAATTCCTGTCTATGCAACCGAGACAGCGGTTGCTTTATATCATTCGTTGAACAAGCACGAATTTCTACCGGACTATCCAGTAAATTGGACACCAGTAAAACCCGGTGAGACGATTGAACATGGTGAGTTTTCAATTACTTTTCATCTAAGTGATCATGATACGGAAGGGGCGGCAAGTATCTTTATTAAAGCTCCTGATGTTAAAGTGATTTACTCAGGAGACTTGAGATTAAGTGGTTTCCATCCGGAAAGAGTGATGGAGACAACGATTAAAGCAAAAGCTTTCCAACCAGATATCTTATTACTTGAGGGAACAAGTTATAGTTTCAGCGAAACGATTGAACCATCTGCACTTGATAAGGCATTAGAACCACTGATTGAACGCTTAGGCAGTCACACAGAATTTGGCTTAATGCGAGACGTACGTGCTTTAATTAAAGACTCAGATAAATTAGTAGCATTTAATGGTTATCCACAAAATGTGGATCGCGTGGTTGAATTAGCGCATTTATTCAATGAGTATAAACGCACATTTGTACTGCAAGCGAGTCTATATAATCTAGCATTCGAATATGTCAAAGACTTAGATTATGTCGCTCCTTTAGCAACGGAAGATGCGAGCTTTGGTGTGAGTATTCAACAAATTCAGGAAAACCCTGAACAATTTGCACTTCAAGTGGATGAATTCACTTACGAGCAGCTATATGTTCTACCAAAAGGAATCTTACTTCATTCAAATGGTGTTCCTTTAGGATCATTCATGGAAGGTTATGAAACTTATATTCGTGGCTTACACGATAACGGTTGGCGAGTGGTTGATGCGGGTGTGTCAGGACATGCTTCTAAAGAAGATTTATTAGCGGTTGCCTACACAATTAACGCAAAAGTCACCGTTCCTTGGCACACAAAATTGCCAGAACTATACAGTGAAGCCCTTGAAACGTATGGAGTTACAACTTGGTTACCTGAATATAACAAGCAATATTCTATCGATTCAATGAAGGAACTGAGTAAGTAGAGGAGAGATAAAGTGAGTCAACAAGTTATTAGATTAATTGTAACAAGCGATACCCATGGACATTGGTTAAATCAACCAGATAATCCTAAGGCATCTTTATTCAATACCGCAACTTGTATTGAAAATTTAAAAGCCAAAGATGCTGCTGTGACTTTAACGATAGACCTAGGTGATTTTATCCAAGGGTCATCTTTTGCAACCTACTTGAGTCAAGAACGTCAAGACGGAAGAGTTATTGCTCGAGCAATGAATGTGATTGGTTATGACTATCAATTGATTGGGAATCATGAATTTAACTTTGGGCAAGATTACCGCGACCAGATAATTGAAGATTTGAATGCGGATTTACTTGTCAGCAATATTATTGATGATGCGACGGGCAAACCATTTTTAGGTAAACCCTACGATATCATTGAGCGAGAAGGCATTAAGATTGGTATTGTAGGAGTAACAACTTCTTATATTCCAAACTGGGAATTGCCCGCCCATTATGAGGGGTTACGATTTGAGGATGCCTTTGAATCCGCTAAGTATTACGTTGAAATAGTGCGTGACCAAGTGGATGTTGTCATATTAGCGTATCATGGTGGTTTCGAACGAGATTTAGTCACTAAGGAACCTTTAGAAGAATTAACGAAAGAAAACCAAGGGTCTGAAATGTTGGCGGGTATTGAAGGGGTTGACGTCTTATTAACAGGTCATCAACACCGCGAGTTGAATCAACAAGTGGGCCAAACTTACGTCATTCAACCTGGCTATGCCGGTGAAATTGTAGCCGAAGTCGAAATTGAATTAACGGATAATCAAGAGGTTTCAGGAATAAACGGTACACTTCATAATACGTCTCAATGTGAGGTTAACCAAGCAGTTAAAGCTGTCATGGAACCTGAAATTACTGATGGAAATAATTGGTTGAATACCGTATTAGGTGTCGCACCTTTAGAACAAGTGACTACAAGTCCGATTGATGCGCGTCTGAATGGCCATCCATTTATTGAATTATTAAATCAAATTCAATTCGATGAAACAGGGGCTGATTTTAGTTCTGTGGCTTTAGTTAATGACGCTTTTGTAAATTTCCACGGTGAAATTACGAATGAAATTTTATTAAAGAGCTATCCTTTCTATAATCTAATCGCTAAAGTGAATGTCACGGGTAATGACCTATATGAAGTCATGGAATTCAACTTACAATACCTAGAAGTAAACGCTCAAGGTAATATCCAGGTGAATCCAGAATATGTTGAACCTAAACCAAGACATTATAACTTTGACGTCTATAGTGGAATGACTACAACCGTTGATATGACACAACCTGTTGGTCAGCGAGTGACAAGTATTGTTGATGATCGAACTGGAAAAATGCTGGATAAAAATGCTACTTACAGTGTGGCCTTATCTCAATACCGTGCCGTCGGCGGGGGAGACTTTAAGTGGTATGGTAAAGAAAAAATTGAATCAATCTCAAATATTGATATCGCGACTTTAATGAAAGATGCGCTAAGCACATATTCTCAAGAAAAATGGGACTATATTAATTCGAATTATCAGCACCTTAAATGGGAACCAAAATTAAATGTCGCTGATATGAATAACCCATGAGAATTATTAGGATACGATTATTTTACATAGAATTTACAAAAAATTAACAGTAGCTTGGTATACTGAAATAACTTGAGAAGGATGAGGTGTAAGTATGCAAGTAAGATTTGAAGACGTGACACTGAAATTTGGAGATAAGACAGTATTAGACCGTATTAATTTCACTCTACCTAGTAGCGAATTAATTTCATTTTTAGGCCCAAGTGGTAGTGGGAAATCAACAACATTGTATCTCATATCTGGTTTGTTAGATGCAACGGAAGGAAAAATCTTCTTTGATGATAAAGAAGTAACGAATTTAGACCCAGTTAAACGGGGTGTGGGTTTAGTATTCCAAAACTATGCGCTTTATCCACATTTAACCGTCTTAGAGAATATTATGTTCCCTTTAAAAATGGCTAAAGTGAGTAAAAAGGAACGCCGTCGCATCGCCACTGAAATGGCGGAGTTAACTAAGATCGGCGATCAACTAGATAAATACCCACGTCAATTATCCGGTGGTCAACAACAAAGGGTAGCGATTAGTCGTGCCTTAGCGAAATCACCGTCAATTCTATTAATGGATGAGCCATTAAGTAACTTGGATGCGCGTTTGCGTATTGAAATGCGTGAAGAAATTCGACGTATTCAAAAAGAAACGGGTGTTACAACCGTGTTTGTAACCCATGACCAAGAAGAAGCTTTAAGTATCGCAGACCACGTTATGGTCCTAGACGATGGGGAAATTCAACAAATGACAGATCCTGTTACTTTATATGAAGACCCTAAAAACTTATTTATTGCGAAATTTATTGGGTCGCCAATTATTAATATTTTTACAAAAGAATCGCGTTCTATCAATAAAAAACACTCATTCTATAATAAAGACTGGTTCCACTTTGGAGTTCGTCCAGAACATCTAGTTGTAGCTAATGAGGAATCACACTTATTAAGTGCAACAGTTGAACGTATCGAACGTGTAGGTAAAGACATCACAGTTCATTTAAATAATGACAGTGAGAAATTCATTGTTTCTGATGTCGATACTGAAGGCTTAAATGTTGGCGATACAATTTACTTTAATGCCGATGAAGCAAACACTTTATACTTCGACATAGAAGGGAATCGCCTGGAAAGCAGGGATAAAGATGAATAAGAAGGCAACAGTAAAAAGTACTTTAGTCTCTTTACTTTATTTAGCACCAGCCATTATTTTTATTGGTATTTTTACGATTTATCCAATCTTTAAATCGATTGATATGAGTTTTTATACAGACTTTAATATCTTTTCGGGTGAGATTAATGCTCGTGGGATGGATAATTATCAAGAGTTACTCACTGACCCTGAGTTCTTCAAAGCTTTAAAGAACACAGCAATTTATGTTATTGGTGTAGTACCTGCATCGATTACTATATCTTTGTTTGTAGCTGTATTACTGAATTCAATTCCTAAATTCCAAGGCTTCTTCCGTTCTGTTTACTTCTTACCTTTTGTAACGAGTACGGTTGCGATTTCAGTAGTTTGGAGTTGGCTTTACCACTCTAGATATGGCTTAATTAACTATATCTTAGGACTCTTTGGTGTTGATGCCATCAACTGGCTAGGAGATCCTGATAACGCGATGATAGCCGTCATTATCATGGCGATTTGGAAGGGGTTAGGTTTTAACATCCTGCTTCTATTAGTTGGATTAAATAATATTAGTGATAATTATTATCGCGCCGCTAAAGTTGATGGGGCAGGAGTTTGGGCAAGATTTACAAACATTACTATTCCACTCTTAAGACCGACATTGTTCTTATTGTCAGTCGTTGGAACGATTAATTCATTTAAAGTGTTTGATGAAGTCTTTGCTTTATTCAATGGACGACCTGGACCGGCAGGCTCAGCAACGACCGTTGTTTACTATCTATTTAGAAAATTCTACGAACAATTCGACTATGGTGTCGCTGCGGCATCTGGAATTGTCTTATTCTTAATTGTACTTGTGATAACAATCATTCAATACCTTGGTAATCGGTATTTTGAGAAGCGAGGTGGGCAAGCATGAAAAAATTCTTACAATTATTTTCAATTTATTTAGTACTTTTTCTAGGTGGTATCTTGATGGTGTTACCATTCTTCTGGATGGTGTCAACCAGTTTGAAGTCAGCTGGAGAAGCGATTGCGATTCCACCGACTCTTTTACCAAGCAATTGGTTGTTTTCAAACTATGAAGAAGCGCTCGAAGCAGCGCCGTTCGCTCGTTATTTCGTAAACAGTGTGATTGTCACGGTGGCTTCCACTGCGGGTGAATTATTTACTAGCATATTGGCAGCTTTTGCCTTTGCTAAACTTAAATTTTGGGGTAAAGATTTAATATTTATAATATTGTTAGCTACGATGATGGTCCCAGGTGAATTGATGACCATCCCGAACTTTGTTACTTTAGCAAATTGGGATTTAATTAATACTTATTGGGCATTAATCATTCCATGGTTAGCGAGTGTATTCTCGATCTTTACTCTAAAGCAGTCGTTTGAATCGATCCCAGATGCTTTATATTATTCTGCTAAAGTGGATGGAAGTAGTGACTGGCGTTTCCTTTGGGAAATGATGGTACCACTATCTCAATCATCGATTGTCGCGGTGATGATATTGAAGGTTATCGGAAGCTGGAACTCATTCATGTGGCCACTGATTGTTACAAATGATACTAGTCTACGTACATTACCTGTCGGACTTCAAGCATTTACAACAGAAGCGGGTACGAAATTTGAGTTATTAATGGCTGCCTCAACGATTGTTATTGTTCCTATGGTTATCATCTATCTATTGTTGCAACGTTACATTATTCAAGGTATCTCAAACTCTGGACTAAAAGGTTAGTCAATATATCCTCAGGAGGGAATTATTTAATGAAGAAATTTAAATTATCAGTTGCTGCTTTAGCGGCATCAGTATCAGTAAGTGCATTTGCACCATTCACTGCCCAAGCACAAGAAGAGCCAGTAGAAATTACTTTCTGGCACGCAATGAACGGTCCTCACCAAGACATGATCACTGAATTAGTTGAAGGATTCAACGGTTCACAAGACCAATATGTTGTTGTTGAACAAAACCAAGGTGACTACAGTACTTTACAACAAAGTATTATGGCATCTGGTGTGTCTGGTGACTTACCAACAATGTCTCAATTAACAAACTCAAATACACCTGATTACCGTGATCAAGGTTTATTAACGCCATTAGACGCTTACTTAACAGAAGAAAATGGTTGGACGGACGAGTTAAAAGACGGAATCTTTGAAGGGTTCATGACTGGTGTTACTTATGATGATGGAATCTATGCAATGCCATTCTCAAAATCAGTTCGTTTAATGTTTGTTAACCAAGATTTATTAGACGAAGTTGAAGCTGAAATTCCAACAACTTGGGCTGAAGTTCAAGCTTTAGGTGAAGCTCTTGACGAAGCTGGTTTAGAAGAAGAAGCAATGGGATTAGAAAACTCTATCTCAATGGAAGTTGAAACAATGGCTCGTCAAAATGGTGCAACTTGGATTTCTGATGATTTAACAGAAGTTGAAATTGCTTCAGAAACTGCCACTGAACCTGTACAATTCATTAAAGATTTAATTACTAATGGACATGCACGTCAAGCTGGAGAAGACGGATTCATGTCAGGTCCATTCTCACAAGGTGCAAGTGCATTATACATCGGATCTTCAGCTGGTTTAGCACACGTATTACCAGGAATTGAAGAAAATGGAATTAACATGACTACAGCTGAAATTCCAGTATTCAACGATGGTGAAAACTTAACTTTATTCGCTGGTAATGATTTAGGCTTATTTGAA
The DNA here is from genome assembly GCF_045528525.1 of Ruoffia sp. FAM 26255. NCBI lineage: Bacteria > Bacillati > Bacillota > Bacilli > Lactobacillales > Aerococcaceae > Ruoffia > Ruoffia sp. FAM 26255. The sequence goes on from NZ_JBGQQX010000007.1 coordinate 18,722, forward strand.
TCAGCTTCAGAAGAAGAACGCGCTGGTGCAGCTGCATTCTTAGCTTACTTATTAGAAGGTGAAAATACAGCTAAATGGGCAATTGGAACTGGTTACTTACCAATCACTCAAGCAGGATTAGATTCTGACTTATGGCAAGACTACTTAGCTGAAAACCCACTTGTAGAAGCAGCATCAGCAGAGTTAGACTACGGTCAATCACAAGTTCCTTATGTAGGATCTTCAGAAGTATTCAGTGAAATCGAATTAGCTTTAGAAAATATTATGATTAACGACGCTGACGTTCAAGCTGAAATGCAAGGAATCGAAGACTTAGTTAAAGGACATCTTGGAGTAGAGTAATCTACTATCCGCAACAATAGAATAGATAACAAATACACTCACTGAAATTTTAGTGGGTGTTTTTTGCTTTTAGGATTGTGAATCTTAAATATTTGTGCGATTCAGATTAAACTAGCGACAAATGATAACTCCATTCGTCTTTAGATGGGCTAACTCAAGCCAAACGATAAGTCCATTCGTCTTTAGTTGAGGTAACTCAAGCCAAACGGTAACGCCATTTGTCTTTAGTTGACCTAGCTCAAGCCAAACGGCAAGTCCATTTGTCTTTAGTTGACCTAACTCAAGCCAAACGGTAACGCCATTCGTCTTTAGATGGGCTAACTCAAGCCAAACGGTAAGTCCATTCGTCTTTAGTTGAGGTAACTCAAGCCAAACGGTAACGCCATTTGTCTTTAGTTGACCTAGCTCAAGCCAAACGGCAAGTCCATTTGTCTTTAGTTGACCTAACTCAAGCCAAACAGTAACGCCATTTGTCTTTAGTTGACCTAGCTCAAGCCAAACGGCACTCACATTTGTCTTAAGTTACAAAAGGAATCCTTATTAGTTACAGCTAATTTAAATTAACGGTATTCTTCAAATTAAGCATATTATAGGTGTCCCAGACAGCTACCTTTATCTATCATGCGCCGATAGATATCAGACTTATATCACCAATTTATAAATAAACACTGATGTAACTTGATAGCAAATAAATTACATAAAAGCCATAATGATGGCTTTTTTATAAAAAATGTGAAAAAAGTGTTCTGAATTAGGGGTTTTCTGCTATGATTGTAAAAAAATCGTATGATGAATTAAAAAACGAGAAAATGTTCTACGGTTGGTGGATCGTCATTGCGATTTTAACCAATATTTCGTTACTAGGTCTTTCAGCAGTCGCTCTAGCCAATATATTCCAAACATCGGTTGCAACAGAATTGGGAATCAGTAACAGTGCCTTAGCAATTAATAATGTGGTTGTTCTAGGAATTGGGATTTTTGTTTCATCTATCGTTTCAAAAAATTTATCAGGTTCACATTTTAATAAGACTTATTTAATGGGTATTATATCGTCTATTATCGGACTTGTAAGTTACAATGTTTCTCAAAATATTTATATGTCTAAATCTTTTCATTATTTATTGGCTAAAGTAAAGCCATTACTAACAGATTCACTCTTTCCAGCAAAAGAGTATTCTAATGCCTATGGTTATGGTCAATCAGCTCAAAAATTAGGTATGGCGATTGGTTCATTAGCGGTTGCAGGGATTGTGGATGTAAGTGGTGGTTGCAATACGGCTAGGATCGTAATGACAATCTTAGGAGTTGTTGGCGGTGCGTCATGGTTAGTCGCAATTACAAACTCTAAAACTACGTGAAGTAATAATATTAAACTCCGGAACAGAGAAAGTCTGTGTCCGGAGTTTTTTGTGTGTCAAGATTATTTTTTAAAACTAAAATACCCCTGTAAAGCACGGTTAAATGCTCTACAGAGGTAAAGTATATAGAAGGGTAATTCAATTAGAATGACGCCATAACGATAAAGTTTAGGATGAATAGACCCATTGAAATCCATAAGATAGGGTGAACCTCTTTCGCTTCGCCTTTAACAATCTTTACAAGTCCATATGTAATGAAACCTGCTGCAATCCCATTAGAAATTGAATATGCCAGTCCCATGAAGACAGAAGTGAAGAAGGCTGGAACAGCGACTGAGAAATCAGACCATTCAATATCAGCAAAACTTGAAACCATTAAGATACCAACAATAATTAAAGCTGGTGCCGTTGCTGCTGTCGGAACAATACTTATAACTGGTGCTAAAAATGCTGCTAAGATAAAGCATATAGCGGTTGAAACTGAAGTTAATCCTGTACGACCTCCAGCTCCGATACCTGCAGCTGACTCAACGAAAGTCGTTGTATTAGAAGTACCAAACATCGCACCAAAGACAGTACCAATTGAATCGGCGAATAATGCGCGGTCCATTTTTGAAGTAATTCCTGTTGAATCTTCTAATTCTTGAATATCTTTATCTGTAAAGATTCCTGTACGACGACCTGTTCCAATGAATGTACCAATTGTATCGAAGACATCCGCCAAACTGAATGCAAAGATTGTCATAATAACGACTGGTAGTTTTGACAGATTAGAGAATAGGGAAGGTAAGCCGGCTGATGAAAAGATGACTAAGAAAGTATCTTTCAATTCAACAAAAGCATCCGCTAAAGTATTTTCAGAGAAATCAATCGTTGATAGATCAACTAAGCCAAATACCATCGCTAATAAAGTTGTCGCAATAATACCAATTAAAATTGCACCTTGAACATTTAAAATCATTAAAGCAATTGTAATGAATAATCCAATAATAACAACAAGAACCGTTGGTTGAGTTAAGTCAACTAACTCAGGTAAAATTCCACCACTTGTGACAACTGATTCAACGACACCGTTAATTTCAGTCCCGCCCGCTTGACCATTCACAGAGACGATATTTGATGCATCTGAAGTGAACTGTAACAAACCAGCATTTTTAATACCAAGGTAACCAATAAATACTCCGATACCGGCTGAGATTGCATGTTGTAAAAATTCTGGGATCGCAAGGATTAACATCTTACGAACTTTAGTTACTGTGATTAATACGTTAATTATCCCACAGATGAATACCATGGATAAAGCTTCTTGCCAAGTAAAGCCTAAAGCAAAGACAACTGTATATGTAAAGAATGCATTCAGACCCATACCCGGTGCAAGTGCATAAGGGACATTTGCAAATAATCCAATAAATAATGTCGAGATAGCTGATGCAAATAATGTCGCTAGAAACACTGCCTGAGAAGGCATGCCAGATAATGCTAAGATACTAGGGTTTACAAATATAATGTAAGACATTGCTAAGAAAGTTGTAATTCCCGCAACAATTTCTGTAGAAACGGTTGTGTTGTGTTCTTCCAACTTAAAAAAACGATTTAAAGCGTTCATTTTCTTCCTCCTAAAAGATGTTTATTACGCTAGTAAGTATAACAACGGACTTCTGAAATGCCTAGACCGAAACAAACGATTCGTATATATTCAGAGATGAACGTTCGTGTTTTTGATAAAAACCCATCTAAAATAATATTCACAACATATGTAGCTCATTATATACTCGTTGGCAATTATGATATAATCTATTATATGTAGGAAGAAGGTGACTTAGTATGACAAAAGAAAAAGCTTTTGTAATCGGCGATATCCATGGCATGTATCATTCGTTAGAGGTCATGTTATCTCATTGGCGCCGGGATGAAGAGCAACTAATATTAGTCGGCGATTATATTGATCGCGGACCCAATTCGGACTCTGTGTTAAAGATCGTAAGAATTTTACAAAAAGAGCATAATGCAATCCTTTTACGAGGCAATCATGAACAACTTTTCTTGAATTACTTACTTGAACCACGAAAAGAATGGAAACTTTATAAGAAAAATGGTGGTGCAACAACAATTTCCCAATTACTACAAATCCAAATCGAAGACGTTGAAGCACAAGCACCGGAGGAAGTAGTGGAGAAGCTCCTTGAGAAAGAACCGTGGTTGATAGAATGGCTGGAAAGTTTAGTTTATTACACAACTTTTGGTAATCATATTATTGTCCATGCAGGAGTAGACTTTACTAAATCAGATTGGCGTTACACTTCTTTGCATGATTTCTTATGGATTCGAGAAGGGTTTCATTATGAAAAAAATACGACCGGTCGCAACATCATCTTCGGCCATACACCTGTTCAAACATTGCATGAATCCGTCGAACCTTGGCAACGTGATGGCAAATGGGGTATCGATGGTGGGAATGTTTATGGCGGAAGCTTAATTGCTTTACGCATTGATCGAGAAGAAGTGAAGGATGTCGTAGTATTAAGATAGGAGATTTTTAATGGCAACAGTTATTGATACAGCAGATTTAATTAAACAAATTAATCAAGAAACAAAAATTAGTTCCAAGCAAATCCAAGCGGTACTGAATTTATTAAGTGAAGGGAATACGATTCCATTTATTGCGCGTTACCGTAAAGAAGTAACTGGATCACTGGATGAAGTTCAAATTCACGATATCGAACAAAAATATACTTATGCGAAACAATTGGGCGAGCGAAAAGAAGAAGTCGTTCGCTTAATTGCTGAACAAGAAAAATTAACCGATGAGATTGAACGAAATGTTATGAAATCTTCAACCTTACAACAAGTCGAAGACATTTACCGTCCGTTCAAACAAAGTCGCCGTACAAAAGCGATGACAGCGAAGGAAAATGGCCTAGAACCATTAGCCGAGTGGTTATTATCAGTTGAAGCAACGGATGCAATTCCAGAAGCAGAAGCAGAAAAATATATCAACGATGAAGTGCCAACCGCACAAGATGCGTTAGCAGGTGCACATGAAATCTTAGCTCAAGAAGTGTCTGATAACGCACAGTTCCGTGAATTTATTCGTAAATACACGCGCTATAATGCTAAAATCGCAACTACACTTAAAGATGAAGACAAAGATGAGAATAAAGTGTATCAACAATATTATGAATTTAGCGAATCGTTAACGGCATTGATGTCTCACCGTACGCTTGCAATTAATCGTGCAGAAAAAGAAGGCGTCATCACAGTGAAAATTCAAGTTGATACTGAACCAGTTATTAAATATATGTCGAATCGATTCATTCCTAAAGAGTTAAATGAAGACAAGAAAGAGTTAGTTCAATTGGCTGTTGAAGACGCTTATAAACGCTTCATTGGACCAGCCATTGAACGTGAGATGCGGAGTGAAGCAACGGAAGAGGCCAGTCAACAAGCGATTAAAGTCTTCGGTGAGAACTTACGTAACCTCTTACTACAACCACCTTTAAAAGGACGTGTTGTCATGGGCTTTGACCCCGCATACCGTACGGGGTGTAAATTAGCTATCATCAATGAAACAGGTCGAGTATTGGATAAAGGTGTTATTTATCCACATAAACCTGCAGCAGGCCCTAAACGTCAAGCAGCTAAAGGCGAGTTATTAGAATTTATCCGTAAACACGATGTGGATATCATTGCGATCGGTAATGGGACAGCTAGTCGTGAGTCTGAACAATTTGTTTCAAATCTAATTAAAGAACATAACTTGGACACACAATTTATCGTGATTAATGAAGCGGGTGCTTCGGTATACAGTGCGAGTGCCATTGCCCGTAAAGAGTTCCCAGACTTCCAAGTTGAAGAACGTAGTGCGGTTTCAATTGCTCGTCGTTTACAAGATCCGATTGCTGAATTAATTAAAATTGATCCTAAATCTATGGGGGTAGGTCAATACCAACATGATGTGAGTCAAAAAGATTTAACGCAACAATTAGACTTTGTGGTCAACATTACCGTTAACCAGGTTGGAGTCGATTTGAATACTGCTAGTATCCAATTATTGGAGCACGTTTCAGGCTTGACTGCAGCCACAGCTAAGAATGTGATTGCACTTCGTGACGAAATAGGTCACTTCTCAAGTCGTGAACAAATTAAAGATGTCAAACGTTTAGGTCCTAAAACTTATGAACAAGCCGTAGGTTTCATGCGTATCTTAGGCGGGGAAAATCCATTAGACCAAACGAGTATTCACCCGGAGAGTTATAAAGTGGCTTTAGATATTTTAAATCAGGCAAATGTTAACGTAAATGATATTGGTTCTGAAGAGGCGATTGAAACACTAAAATCACTCAAAGCCAGTGACTTAGCAACCCAATACGACTTAGGTGAAGAATCTATCTCAGATATTTTAGATGGGTTAATGCATCCAACAGCAGATGTACGTGACGGGCAAGATGCGCCAGTCCTTCGTGCGGACGTCTTATCAATGGAAGATTTGGATGAGGGGATGCAACTGCAAGGAGTCGTGCGTAACGTGGTCGACTTTGGTGCTTTCGTTGATATTGGAGTAAAACAAGATGGTTTAGTACACATCTCCAAACTCTCTAAAAAATTCATCAAACATCCGTCTGATGCCGTTTCTGTCGGAGATATTATTGAAGTTGAAGTGATTTCTTTAGACCGTCAAAAAGGCCGCATTGGGTTAAAGAGAATTTTTAATAAAGAGTAAAGACAAAAAAACACGGTTGCTTCTAACGAAGTCACCGTGTTTCTTTTATATACTGAGTTTATGATGCGATCGATGGGATTTGAACCCACACATCCTTAAGGACACTAGCCCCTCAAGCTAGCGCGTCTGCCATTCCGCCACGATCGCGTGTTTTCCTTAAATTAAAGTACAAGATTTATAATAGCACAAACGTGGTTTAGATTCAATATTTCATAGTGAAGAGAATAGAGTATATAAATCTGTTAAAGAGTTTTTATAATTGAGTAAAGTCATGGTTTTGATATAATCATAGTGTAAGTTATTAAATTTAGAAAGGAAGTATATGATGCAAAAATCACTATTATATCCAATTAATAACATTAAGCGCCATAGAGAAAGTTTAGACGGTTTATGGCAATTCAAATTTGACCCGCAAGATGAAGGGGACCAACAAGGATGGAAGGACGGTTAATCAGAAACGATTGATATGCCTGTTCCAGCAAGTTTCAATGATTTTTTTACAGACAAAGAATCACGCGACTACACAGGGACTTTCTGGTATCAAACAGAATTTTATGCCAAAGAAGAGGCAGATTCAGATATCCTATTGCGCTTTGGGAGCGCCACGCATCATGCAGAAGTCTTTGTTAATGGAGTGAGTGTTGGGGAACACCGAGGCGGTTTCTTACCATTTGAACTCAATGTTTCCAAAGCAGTGAAGTTCAATGCGAAAAATATAGTAGTCGTTAAGATGAATAACATTCTTTCAAGAACGACGCTTCCAGCAGGGGTCACTGAAACACTTGTTAGTGGACGCCGCATTACGAAACCATTCTTTGATTTTTTTAACTATGCGGGACTTCAAAGAAGTGTTCATTTAGTTACTGTTCCTAAGACGCGCATCTTAGACTTTGACCTGACGTATGAATTGGCTGACAATCAAGCATTTATCGACTATAAAATAACGACTTCAGATAATGCAGCAGGTCAAATCAGTGTTGAACTTTATGATTAAGATGACCAATTAGTGACTGAAGCGAGTGGCAGTGAAGGAAAATTAACTGTCAACGATCCTACATTGTGGAAAGTTTTAGACAGCTACTTATATCGTTTTGTCATTAAAGTTCAAGACAGCGATGCAATCATTGACGAGTATGAACAAGCTATTGGAATTAGAACTGTTGAAATTCAAGGCGAGAAGATATTAATTAATGGAGAAGAAACGTATCTAAAAGGTTATGGTAAGCACGAAGATGCAGACATTATCGGACGTGGCTTTAGCTACCCAATGAATAAGCGCGATTTCGAATTAATGAAATGGTCTGGAGCGAATTCATTCAGAACTTCACACTATCCTTATGCTGAAGAAGTTTATCAAATGGCTGACCGTGAAGGTTTCTTGATTATTGACGAAGTAGCAGCTGTTGGTTTCTTAGAAAGTATCGTAAACTTCTTAGCAGCTTCTCAAGGTACAGATATTGACTTCTTTGAAGCTCATCCAAATCTAGATGAATTGCAAAAGAACCATATTGAAGATATTCATGACTTGATTTTACGTGATAAAAATCACCCAAGTGTCTTTGCATGGAGCTTACTGAATGAGCCAAGTACAACAACAGAAGCAGCGAATGAATATTTCGGGCCATTATTTGAAGCAGCTCACAAATATGATCCGCAACAACGTCCACGTACATTTGCTTTAGTTATGTACTCAACTCCAGATGCATGTAAATGTTATCACCACGCTGATTTCCTAAGCCTGAACCGTTACTACGGTTGGTATGTTAAAGGTGGGTCAGACTTTGAAGATGCTGAACGCCTATTCCGTGATGAGATGGATGCTTGGGTAGAACTCGATTTAAATAAACCAATGATCTTTACTGAATACGGTACAGATAATTACATCGGTGAATCAAAACTTCCATCAGTGATGTGGGCACAGCAATACGAGGATGAATACTTAGATATGTATCACCGCGTCTTTGCTGATTTCCAAACTGTTGAAGGCCTTATGCGAGTGAACGGAAATAAAAAAGGTGTATTCACACGTCAACGCCAACCAAAACGCGTCGCTTATAAATTAAAAGAACGCTGGGAAAATATTAAATGAATTTTAAACGAAGCATCCTATTAGTTTAGGGTGCTTTTTCTAATGTGTGAATTTTGTGTTATAAAACTGTGTAAAAAAGGCTATGAGATTGTAATGTAAGCGCTTTAGTGGTAAAGTTAAATTAAAGGAAGAGAGAATTTAAGTTTGATATTGAAAGAGGTGGGAACGATGAGAAAGGTAAAATTATTAATGGTTCCATTAGCAATATTGACACTTGCTGGCGCAATGAACACAAGCGTTGGAACCGTCTTGGCCCAAGCAGACGCAGACTACAGTACAAGCACAGTGATTACTCATACGGTTAGACCAGGTGAATACCTCAACAAAATCGCAAACGACTACGGCGTAACAGCTAACGAATTAAGATTATGGAACCATTTAACAACTGACTTATTACAAATTGGTCAACAATTGAAAATCGTCACAGACGCTGAAACACCACCGCCAACAGGCTCAGTTTATACAGTAAGAGCTGGAGATACTTTATGGCGTATCGCTAACACTTATGGTGTAACAGTCAATCAGATAAAATCATGGAACAATCTGTCATCTGATTTCTTATACATTGGCATGCGACTGGTTGTAGCTGATCAAGGTACAACACCACCTCCATCTGAAGGATTAACTTATACAGTCAGATCAGGAGATACATTATGGAGCATTGCGAATCGTTACGGCGTAACGGTTAACCAATTGAAGTCATGGAACAATCTGTCATCTGATTTCTTAGCCATCGGCATGCGCTTAAATATTAGAGGTGGCGATAATCAACCGCCATCACAAGGAACCGTTCACCGAGTACAGCCCGGCGACACATTATTTAACTTAGCTTACCGCTACGGAACTTCAGTCAATCAATTAAAAGCATGGAATAACTTAACATCAGACTTAATCTATATCGGCACTTACTTAAGAGTGTCACAACCATAATATAGATTGAACAGCGCCAACCACTTCGGTGATTGGCGTTTTTTTTGTGCTGGAAGTGGGGTGCGGGGATTTAATTTCTCCTGTCATTCGGTGACCTGTCCCGTTAGCCGTCCAATATCCCGTGTCATTATGTGACCTGTCCCGTTAGCCGTCCAATATCCCGTGTCATTATGTGACCCGTCCCGTTAGTCGTTTAATTTCCCTTGTCATGTGATGACGTGTCCAGTTAGCTGTCCAATTTCCCTTGTCATTGTGTGACCTGTCCAGTTAGGCGTTCAATATCCCTTGTCATTGTGTGACCTGTCCAGTTAGGCGTTCAATATCTCGTGTCATTATGTGACCCGTCCCGTTAGTCGTTTAATTTCCCCTGTCATTATGTGACCCGTCCCGTTAGCCGTTTAATTTCCCTTGTCATATAGTGACAAGTCCCGTTAGTCGTCCAATTTCCCCTGACATCAATGACAAGTCCAGTTAAACTTTCAACTCCAATCCAAACAAATAGCACCGACCGAAGTCGATGCCAATCGCATTTTATATAAATGTTCGTTTCTTGATCTCTCCCCAAATCACTTGGCCTTTTGTCACTAGCATATAAATCAACACAATTAAACCAAAGCCAAAGGAAATCAAGGAAGGGGTTTGAAATTGAATCCAACCGATTAAAAGGAATATCATTGGCACTAAACTTAAGATAGCTACGGCAGCCCAGTATAGAACATAATCACCTGGTTTCATGCGGGTCATTATTGCGGTGATGATCATACTAATTAAAGTCGAGCTACATATGATAGGAACTGCATAAGTTAGCGACCAAGCTGACCAACCAATAGTGTAATCTAAGTAAACGCACATGAGGGACAAGATGATTAATAAATAAAGTAAGCTTTTGGCAATGTTACGACGCTTGCGAATCAAGGTCAGCACTGCCAACCACATTGTAATTATTCCAAAGGCTGCCCCTTGAAATAATTGGATGCGACCGTGATAGAGTAAGCCAATCCCAAGAATAACTGCCACAACAATTAAAGAGAAAGCCATCAAAAATTGAGTAATGAAACGGCGATTAAATTGCAAGGGCACATCTGGCATTGAACTGGATGTGACTGGAATATTACTATCAAGAGGCGCCTCACAAAGAGGGCATTTATCCCAATCACCTTTCACGCTCACGTGGCATTCTGGACACTTACGCATCATAACGACCTCCCAACTCTTCCTCAGTCACTTTGTTTACCGTCATCGTCACCGGAATATTCTCGTCACTTAAGAACCTAACATAATGACGGTAAATATCCGTTTCAATAAATGGGGACGTAAAAGTTATCGTCAATACATCATTATGGCTAATTGCGCAAAACTGCGGACGAACCGCAATCGTATGGAAATAAACTTGATGAATCATTTGATCAACTAAATAAGGGAAACTAACTAGACCAAGATTGGAAATCGCAAAAGTGAGCTTACGATTATTCATGTAATTAGCAAATTTTAAAGCCAAATCTTTAATCGGTCGTAAAATAATCCGACTTAAAGGATGGTACTCATATTGAATTAGCTGACTAAGCCAACTTTCTAAAGAATCTTTCTCTAGTTGCGGATCTAGCTGATTTTTTAATTCCTGAGAAATTGCTTTTAAAGAATTGTCACCATTCTTCTTATATTTATATTCCAACCGTGTCACCGCAAAGAAATTTCGCGCGGAATCAGAAGGGAAGAACTGACGCAAATTCACTGGCACAGAAACGGCCATCGTCTCATCCCCTTGGAAATTCGGTTCGGCTTTACGAATCGATTCCATAAAAACTGCAGTCAGATAAACTGTTAAAGAAACATTCATCGCTTTCGCTTTTTTCAAAATATCTTTGACTGGCATTTCCAATTCAACGACGCGCGGACGGTAATCTGACGTGTAAGTTCCTTTGTAGTGATAGACTTTTCGACTCGGTTTGGGTTCCTTTTCAACCGCAGGGAATAAGAAGTTTTTTGCCTTAGCACCGACCGTTGTAACTCCCCGTAAAGCTGATTGGGCAGCTTTCGAAAAGTTCAATTGATCCTTTCGTCTAAAATGGCGCTCGAAACTGTCTTCACTCGATTGGTCATGAATATAAGTCGAAACTTCAACGTCTTCATCTTTTAAATCAGGATGTTTTAAACTCAAGTACTCGGTAATTAAATCTTGAAAGAACCACATCGCTCCCGTTCCGTCAGATAAGACGTGAAAGACCTCAAGACTCACGCGCTTCTTCCAGTACATGACACGAAATAATAAATTACGCCGATCGAAAAAATACAAAGGACGACAGGGTGTGTTCGTATCTGGCTCTACTTTGGGCTTCAAATCACTTTCTTCCAAGTAATACCAAAAGAAACCGCGCCGCAAAACACTGTGATAAAGTAAATTTTGCTCAAAGACTTTATTCAAAGCTTGTTGTAGCAAGTCAGGGTCCACTGTATCAGTGACTTCAGCACTAATTCGAAACACTTTACTATCACGGTTAGACATCGCTGCTAAGAAGATATTTGATGCGTTATCTAGGCGAACCCAATTTTTACGCTCATTAACTTTCTGATTCTCCACGTATGTCACTCCTTCTCAAGTGATTCTCTAAATAATCTTTGATTAACAAATAAGTTGTATCAATAATACCTTCATTTAATGGGGCAAAAAGAAAATTATGAACAGTATCTTTTGCACGCATAATTTCCACTTGGTTCCCAGCTTCTAACAACATGAAGCCATAAACTTCACCTTCATCACGTAAAGGGTCAAATTCAGATGAGATAACTAAAGTGTCCGGTTGATTACTAAAATCCTCAGTCATTAACGGTGCGATGTACGGATTCTGTCTTTTGACCTCGTCCGGTTCATACATTTCCATATATTCCTGCATTTTCTTTGCTGTGAGTCCATAGTCATAGCCATTCTCCTCAACACTTTTAAAAGGAGACGCTTCATCGTGGCGCCAATACGTCACAGGATTAATTAAAATTTGTTTACTTGGTAAAGGTTTTCCTTCATTACGTAAGCGTAAAGAAACGACAGCAGCTAAATTTCCTCCAGCTGAGTTTCCAACAATAATAATATTACGCGCGCCTTTAATTCCCGTTAAATCCGGACGTGATAAAAGTAGTTGAGCGACGTGATAACAGTCTTCGAAACCAGCAGGGTAAGGATTCTCAGGTGCTTTTAAATAATCAACCGCTAAGACAATCCGCCCCATTTGATCAGCCAAACGACGACAATCTTTTGTATAGGTATCTATATTTCCTAAAACCCAGCCCCCACCATGAAAGAATAATATAATGTCACTACTCATCAATTTTTTTGGACGAAAAATGCGAATCGGAATTTCGTGACTTTGATCTGCAGAATAAATCTTCTGATCCAAATACTGAAAGCGGGATTTAGAAGGGGTGACAAAAACCTTTTGTAATTGCCGTACGAATTTGTATGATTCATGCATATTAATCGTTGGCGATGATAATAATTTTAATGCAAAACGTTTAAGAGTATTCATATTACTACCTCATAATATTTAGTTTTCTTCAGTGTGTCGTATATCAAGAGAAGTGTCAAGTTGTTAGTAAAAAATGATCAAAAAATGCTTATAAGACTTATAAAATGATAATTTCGACACTTTACCGTTTAAAGCGACACTATGGGAACTCAAAGTATCGCTATTCCACCAAATCGACACTATGAGAATCCAGAGTATCGCTTTCTACATAATTCCTCCAAAAAATCACAATTCTCAACAAAAAAGACAAGCTCACCTGAGCTTGTCTAATTAGGAAGTTAATTTTATGGCTAATAATTATTGGTTAGCTACGTCTACAATTGCTTGTAAGTAACCTGAAGTGTCAGCTAATGTTGAACCTGACACAACATCAGCAACATTTCCTTCTTCACCTAAGTCTTGTAATTCAGCAACCGCTTCTTCTAATTCAGCCGCAGTTTTACCAGCAGCGAATTGAGTAATTGCTTGTAAGTTTTCTGCGTATGGAACAGTTGATCCAGCATGGTCTGTCATTAATTGAGAGTATGCTTCAGAGTTTTCTAATTTAGAAACTAAAGTCACTCCTTCAGCGATACCTTCACCAAATGCAGCGTCCGCGTTTGGAACACCTGACCATTGATCACCTTCAACAAATTGGAACTCGTCTAAAGTAGCAGCAACAACTGTATCACCATCAACCGCTGTAGTAACGATTGCGAATGATTGGTCACCATGCGGTGCAGCTACGGCTTGTTTTAATTCTAAATTAGCAGCATCTGCTTCAGAACCAGTGAATTCAGTACCTTCGTTAGCAGCGTCAATAATGGCCTGTAAGTAACCAGCTGAGTCAGCTAAAGTTGCACCTGATACTACGTCAGAAACATTTCCATCTTCACCTAAATCATTTAAAGCAGTAATGCCTTCTTCGATTTCAGCAACAGTTTTGCCTTTAGCAAAGTCTTCGATAGCGTTTAAGTTATCTTCATAAGTAACAGTTGAATCAGCCTTATCAGCCATCATAGCAGAGTAGCCTTCACTGTCCGCACGTTTACTGATTAAAGTTACACCGTCAGCGAAACCTTCACCAAATGTAGCATCTGCGTTTGGAACACCAGTCCATTGATCACCTTCAACAAATTGGAATTCATCGATTTGTGCGTCAACAACGACATCACCTTGCATTGCCACAACAACAGAAGCAAATGATTTGTCACCGTGAGGAGCTAAGTAAGCCACTTTTAAAGTTGTTGTTTCTTGAGCTTGAACGGCAACTATCTCAGCAAAAGGTGTTGCATTGTTCACCGGTGAACTAATAGCTAATGCAAGCGAACTTGCTGTTAATAACACTAATGGTAGTAATGATTTCTTTTTCATTTTAAATCCCCCTTGTTTCTTTGAGTATATAGTAGCACGTCTTGTGATTACATGCACGTATTTTTTAACATTACGAATAAAATAATTTAATGACTTGAATTCTTCCTCATTTAATACTAATTAGGAATAATGGCTAGGTTTTGATAAAATGGGTAAGACATTGAAATTGGAGGAAATAAAAAATGGCAAACAAAGTACCATTTAAGAAAAATGACACGTTCACCGGAACGGTCGAAGACATAACATCACAAGGGCAAGGCGTTGTAAAACTTGATCATTATCCATTCTTTATCGAAGGGGCGATTACAGGCGAAGTTGTTAAATTCAAAGCGATGAAAGTCGGTAAGACTTACGGGTTTGGACGCTTACTTGAAATTATTGAAGAGAGTCCAGAGCGCGTGGAGATGACTGATGCTATCGGACGTCAAATCGGGACAATGACACTGCAACATATGAGCTACGACGCTCAATTAGCATACAAAGAACAACAAGTTAAATCAGCTTACGAACGTATTGGCCACTTTGAAGATGCAGAGATCCGTCCCGTACTAGGTATGGAAAATCCATGGGAATACCGTAACAAAGCACAAATTCCAGTAAGAGAAATCAATGGCCAACTAGAAACAGGCTTCTTTAGAAGAAACTCACATGATTTAGTGCCAGTTGAAAACTTCTTTATTCAACATAAAGAAATTGATGAAGCCATCTTAATTGTGAGAGATATCTTAAGACGATTCCATGTGCCTGCTTATAATGAAAAGAATCATACAGGAATTATCCGTCATGTAGTTGTAAGACGTGGACATTATAGCGGTCAAGTGATGGTGACACTTGTAACGAATAAACGTAAGATGCCTAACGAAGAAATCATCGTCGATGCGATTGCGGAAGAAGTACCAAATATCGCAAGTATTGTACAAAACGTGCAAACGAAACGTACGAATGTCATTCTAGGTCGTCAAAGTTTAGTATTATGGGGCCAACCTTATATTGAAGATTCGATGTTAGGTTTAACTTTTAGAATCTCATCTAAATCTTTCTACCAAGTGAATACACCCCAAGCAGAAGTTCTATACAAAACTGCGATTGATGCAGCGGACTTACAAGGGAATGAGACTGTTCTGGATGCGTATTCTGGAATCGGAACAATCGGTTTATCACTCGCTCAACATGCGAAACAAGTGTATGGGATGGATATTGTGGATGAAGCCGTTGAAATGGCTAAGCAAAATGCGAAGTTAAACGGCATTAAAAATGCAGCCTTCGAAGTCGGAAGTGCGGAAGAATGGTTACCAAAATGGAACGAAGCAGGCATTAATTTTGATGTTATCGTTGTGGACCCACCACGTAAAGGTTTAGATCAAGTCTTTGTGGATGCAGTGATTGAACAACAACCTGAAAAGATTGTTTATGTTAGCTGTAATCCAGCAACTCAAGCGAGAGATGCACGATTATTTGCAGATGCTGGTTATGACTTACAATTTGTCCAACCGGTTGATTTATTTGGACAAACGACTCATGTTGAAGCCGTTGCCTTATTTACAAAAGCATAATTTATATTTGAAAGAAGTCTGTGTGAACAGGCTTCTTTTTTATATGCCATCATTTAAAAAGAAAGAGTTTATACTGGGTCGATTAATAGATAACTTTAAAGAAACGTTAACTTCCTTACTACCAATGGTTGGTGTCGTAATGTTAATTCAGCTTAAATTGCAACCGGTAGCCTGGTTAACGATACTATGATTTGTCATTGGTGTCGCTTTTTACTGATTGGTTTACCGCTGTTCTTAGTCGGTGTGGATATGATTGTTGAGAAGATGGGTGATTTATTCAGTCACTACGTAATTGAACATCCGAAAAAAGTGATTGCGATGATTGGTATATTTGGTTTAGGATTCATTTCAATTATAGCTGAACAAAACTTTGTTATGGTACTGTCCCTAGGAGTAGGAGCTATGTTGACTTTCGGGGTATACTGAATTATTAAAGACTTTAATTTACGATATAACTTTGCCACTATCTAAGCATTTATAGATATCTTTTGCTTATTCTAAACGCCTGAATTTAATAAAATCACTTTCACCCGTGACATCGTCTATCTGTATCGTTTTTAGGAGGGGTTCATATGTGGTATTTAATCTATGCAGTCGTTCCAAGTGGGGATGCTGGAGAAGTCATTTGGTTTATTGTTGAGAAAGATAAATATAAAGAAGTGAGTCAAATTATTTTCCAAAATATGGACTTAGACAAAGAAGGTAACGGAATTCTATTTGTAGAACCTTTAAGTGAAGTTCATGGTTTGGTGAACCAATTACCAAGTGAATAATTTTAAATGTGGCATCCTTAACAGGGTGCTTTTTGTATGGATAAAATACTAAAAAATATGCACTTAAATTTACTTAAAAGATAGACACAACGGCTACATATGATAAACTAGGGAATATTGTAATAATGCACAGGCTTTTGTATAAATAATAATATTGAGGTGATTCAATGAGAAAAGGCGATTACCCAACAGAAGTGTTGGATGTAGAAATCGATTATGTAGATTCAAAAGGGCGCGGATTCGTTCACTATACCCATGCACCAGATAGAGGCTCAAACGGTAGAACGTTAAAAATCATAACGTCGAATGTGGTTCCAGGTGATGTGGTTCGAGTAACAGTTGATAATGCGAAAGGTCGTTACAAGGCAGTTGTTCCCTATGATAGGTTATTGAAACCAGGTCCAACACGTAACTTAGATATGCCAACTCACTTTGATGTGTCAGGTGCAGCGCCACTGCAATATATGAAATACCCTGATCAATTGGAGTTTAAGGCGAATATTGTCAAAGAATCTCTAGAGCAGGCTGGCTTTGATACAGCGTTAATCCAACCAATTATTGGTATGGATGAGCCAGACCGTTACCGTAATAAGATGGAATTATCTTTCGGACAAACCGGAGAACTAGGTATGCACCAACAAGGAAATTACCGAAAAGTCATTGATTTAAATGATTCAGTTATTGCTCCAAAGGTGATGATTGAAGTAAAGCACATTGTGAGCCAATGGCAGAAAGATTATGATTTCAAAGGCTATGATAAAGATAAACATACAGGACTTTTACGTAACCTAATGATGCGAACTTCTTTTGAAACGGGTGAATTAATGGTCGTTGTCTATGCGACAGAAAAACCCGAAGCACATCCAGAAGCTGTAAAAGACTTAACAGACCGCTTAAGCGAAGCTTTCCCAAGCTTAGCCAGTCTAGTTTGGATTGAGTATACAAATATCTCAGGGCGTATTCAATCAGAAGAGTCCTTTACTTTATATGGACGCGATTATATCTACGACGAATTAGGTGGCTACCGCTACCGTATCTGGCATGATACATTCTTCCAACCGAACCCAGTTCAAGCTGAGAAAATGGTGGAGTTAGCTCTTGAGTTAGCTGATGTGAATGAAGATATGCGTGTCTTAGACTTATTCTGCGGGGTAGGGACATTCAGTTTACCATTTGCGAAACGCAGTAAAGAATTAGCTGGAATTGAAATTGTTGAAACTTCAATTGAGTCAGCGAAGCGTAATGCGAAAGATAATGGCTTAGACAATACTTTCTTCATGGCGAGTGACGCTCGACGCGGAATGAAAGAACTCCCAGAAATTTGGGGCCAACCAGACTTATTACTCTTAGATCCACCAAGAAGTGGTGCCGGCGGGAAAGTGATGCGAAGCATTGGAAGACTTGGAACGGATAAAGTTGTCTATGTCTCATGTAATCCAAAAAGCTTAGCTGAAGACTTAGTTTGGTTAAGAGACTTTGGTTATGAATTGAAGACGGTTCAACCGATTGACCAGTTTCCGCATACACCTCATGTGGAGTGTGTAGTATTGATTGAAAAAGCAATTGACTAAAAGTTTGATACAATAAGGTTGTTAATGAAAACAGCAAATTGGTATGCTAATATTATGAGGAGTAAACTTGATTTTTAGATTAAGTTACTCCTTTTTATTATTTTAAAGTGAGTTTGACTGTGGAAACAGATTAATAAGAGCAAGGGGATGTTAAGTTGAATACGAAAGCCATCAGTGGATTAATTCCCCGATTTCATTTATGTTACAAATTTGAGCCATAGAGGTTCAAGAGGTTTACCATCGTAATTATTCTATTTTTCTAGAAAGATTATTATCAATTAGACCTTGTATTAATAACAGGAGGTATTATGAGAACATATAAAGATAAAGAAGAGCTAAAATTTGAGATAAATAAAAGTTTTGAAAAGTATATTTCTGAATTTAATAATATCCCAGAATCACTGAAAGACAAAAGCGTTGACGAAGTTGACAGAACACCATCTGAAAACCTTGCTTATCAAGTTGGCTGGACAACATTGCTCCTGCAATGGGAAGCCGATGAGAAAAATGGCTTAACAGTAAAGACACCATCAGATATGTTTAGGTGGAATCAGCTTGGTGAATTATATCAGTGGTTTTCGGATACCTATGCAAATTTATCCTTAGAGGAGTTAAAGGATAGGCTAAACAGAAATGTTATTTCAATCAATAAAATGATTGATGTACTAAGTGATGAAGAATTATTTTTACCTCATATGAGAAAGTGGGCTGATGAAGCTACAAAAACAGCAGTATGGGAAGTATATAAATTTATTCACGTTAATACTGTTGCTCCTTTTGGGACTTTTAGAACCAAGATAAGAAAATGGAAAAAGATAGCACTATGAAACTAAGTTCAGTTACTTGGCAAACTATTCTCATAAGTACAATCCTATCTGGATATGTTCCTGCATAGAAGGTTCGATCTTGGATATCTTCCCACATACGCAAGTCCACAATGGATATGTTCCCTCAAAGAGAATTAAGTAAAAAAGGAAAATGGAAATTGACCTTTGACAGCTATGACTTCCTCTTAACACATGTTGAGTGTGTAGTATTGATTGAAAAAATGAAAGGATAAATCGTATATGGACGGGTTTCTGGATGTTTGATGGATGTTTAGGGGCCTCGTTTTTTGCTAGGGAAGTGGACATTTTGACCTGGAAGTTGATTTTCCAGAGAAAAATAGGGGTACGTCTGGGGAAACAGGTCGATTGGTGTGATAAGGTGGAAAAATGATAACTGGCAACTTGATACAATTTAATGACAAAAAAGCCGTTATGAAGTGGATAATCGGGATGAATTTGATCAATTTATATTTACAGGTTCAGCGGTGCCTAATGAATTTGATGAATCTATGCACACAGGGACGGAAAGAATATCTAGGCTGTTAATGCAACCAACGAGCTTATATGAGTCAAAGGTTTCGACTGGAGAGATTTTCACTTAAAGATCTACTAGAAGGAAAAAATATTTCAGCTATTGATGAAACCAGTCTTGAAGAAATTGCTTTCTTAATTTGTAGAGGGGGAGGGCCAAAGGCAATTGGTTTAGATGAAAAGACTGCTTTATTTCAAACTATAGATTGCTATGATGCTGTTATATCTACCGATATTAGTAGAGTAGATTCGATAAAAGGGTTACACAAAATAATTTCACACTTTGTTTACAACCTAATAACTTATTAACTATAAAGCGATCTTAATGACATTTGACAACAAGATAAATTCTTTTAAGATACAATTGTAGCGGGGAAACGTTTTTTAAATAGAAAAGTTGGGGCTAAATCGATTATATTATTCAAACACATTGTACAGTAAACAAATAAACATTAAAAAAAGGGAGAAATTATGAATCAAAAACTTAGAATCGTTTCGTTATCTTTCGCTATAATGCTTCTAAGTGCTTCTATATTTCCTAATATTACAACTGTTTACGCTACTGAAAATGAACAACAAACACAAGAATACACTGAAGTTGAAATTGTAGAGCCTACATCTCTTTCATTAACAGAGGTAGAAATCAACTCCCTTGCTAATGAAATTCAAGCATTACACCTAGTGTTTCTAAAGAGTGGATTATAGAAGTAATATACAAACAACTTCAAGGTGATTACTCGTTACAAACAGAATATACATCGTCTCAGGCTCAAACTAGATCATCATGGCAAGGTATAACTGTAGATCAAATGGGAGCGGCCCTAGATACTGCTATTGCATTAGCTCTAGGAGGAAGTACAGCTACCCTAGCCAATTTAATAAAAGTAAAAGGCAAACACGCAGCAAAAAGTGCCATACGTTCAGCAATTGCAAAATATTTAGGAAGCTGGGTTGTGAATGATGTTGTATTAGAATTTGCAATGAATTTACTATCACCAGGTACCTATTTAGCTCAATTATGGGACGAAAACGATGCTGTTCCTAACAATGGAGGGATTAATTTTTAATGAGCAAAGACTTAATAAAATTAGTAGGTTATAACTTATTAACTTTAACGATGGTGTATGTATTAACACTGCTAGCTAATAAAGAATTTAAATGGTGGGTTGTCATAGCCATGACATCATCTTCTTTCATCGTTAGTAAATATTTAGAGAACAAAAATAAAAAAGATAGCTAGTTTTTGTTACCTGTTTATTTAATAGATAACAGGTAAAAATTAAACCAAATGAACCCCCTTAAATGATGTGACCCCCAAAGTTAGAGTTAAAAATATAGGCTCTATAATAAATGCGGTTGATGAACGAACATCAACCGCATCTTTCTATTCACAAAAACGTAAATGTTCACTATATTAAAGTCACCACAACCTAACAAAGGAGCATCTACGCATGAATCATTTTTATCTTAAAAACCTTGCAAATAAAAGACCTTAGTATTCATATTGATCCAAATCTTGTTGAAGTCACGGAATTCAAAGGTCGTCAGAGCCTATTCTATCATGGTTTATTAACCCATGTCCCTGAGGCTTGTGAGCATTGTGGATGTATCAATCAGGGTGATTGGATTGTTATCAATGGAACCCGTTCCTCACGGATTACTTTAGCTCCGGTATCCGGATTAACTGCCTATTTAATCCTTAATAAATAACGTTTTTATGTTGCCATTGTCAACGAACCTTTTCAGCAGCGACTTCACTGATTGATAAACATTGTTTTATCGCCAATCAAGTCAAACATCTTATCATGAATCCAGCGGACCGTGTAATGAGTGTGAAAGATATCGCCCAAGATTTTTCCGTTTCCGTCCAGACCGTGCGATGCGTCTTCAATCAAGTCGCCTTAACCCTGTCTCAGCGTCCCTCGATGGGGCTTACCTCAAAATCTCTGTTTTGATGAATTTAAGAGTGACGCTTCTGCCAAAGGTGCCATGAGCTTCATCTGTTGCGAGGCCCTCTCTCATCAATTAGTGGATGTCGTGGAAGACCATCGAAAAGGGTCTTTAAATGCTTATTTCAGTCGCTTTGATGTGCAAGATCGTCGTCAAGTTGAAACCATTACCGTGGGAACTAGTCAATAAGTGCAAGGGTGTTAGGTTGAATAGGAAAATTATTATACTTATGAAGGAAGTAGTCAACACGTGAGTACAGGTACACTTGCCATTACTTATAGAGCTTTTATATAAGCTTGATTTCACAGCCTACATTGATAGTTTTGAACATGTAGGCGTATGTTTGTTTTATGTTCCTTGTGTGACTTTAGCAGTTATGATGGTGTCGGTAATCGTCGTTTTTCTAGTTGAATTTCTTTTAATCTAATTAAAAGACTCAGTATGTAAGCTTTTCGCTGACTTACTGAGTCTTTTACTTTATTTAAAAATAGTGACTAAAGCTTGAATAGCTTGATCAATTTCATCAAGCCCTAGCCCACCATAACCTAAAATATAACTTTTGTCGAACCGGTTCTTTAATTTAGCGTAGTGGTTGACCGGTTGTAAGCGGATCTTATTTTCAGCTAGCCTAGTTTGAATCACGTCAGTCGGTGGAATCTCACCCTCAATGTTAATAATAAAGAAAAGTCCAGCCCCTGCTTCCTTAATGGTTAGGGGTAGTTGGGTTTGGTTAAGCGCTGCTAGAACCGCTTTTTCCTTACGACGGTAATTAGTCCGCAGGCTATTAATATATTTAGGAAAATGGGCAGAATTGAGAAAATCAGTCATTAAATATTGCTCAAAGCTGGAAATATCACTGGTTTTTAATTTAGCTTGATGGAATTTTTTCATTAATTGATCGGGTAAAACTAAATAAGACATCTTAAAAATTGACCCCATACTTTGACGAAAGGCCCCTAATAAAATGACTCGCTCCTGGTCGTCCAGACTAGTCAAAGCAGGAACAGGACGGCCCTTAAGGCGGAACTCATTATAGTAGTCATTTTCAATAATATAACGGTTTTCTGCCTGATAGGCCCATTTTAATAAACGCTGACGTCGACGCATCCCCATGATAATGCCAGTGGGAAACTGATGGTTGGGCGTAGTAATCACGATGTTAGCTGAGGTAGTCTCCAAATCTTTAACTGAGAAACCATATTTATCAATCGGAATTCGAATAGTCTTTTGCTGATAGTCTGTAAAGAGATCTAAATTTTTATAATAGCCAGGATCTTCTAAGGCATAAATCGCATCTTCTAATAAGGCAAATAGAGTCTGTAAGCTAGCCGTATGACCACCTGTAATGATGATATTATCAGCTGAAGTCATCACTCCCCGGTATTTACGTAAATAATTAGCAATAGCCAAGCGTAAAGAGAGAGCACCCAAGTCATCTTTTAAATTACAATTAACCACGCTTCTTGCTAGAGCTTCGGGTGCATACTGCAATAATTGTTTGGGATTTAAAGTAGACATATCACGGTTGGCAAAGTGAAAATCATAAGTATATTGGCTGGCTTCACTTATTTTAAAATGCTCATGTTTTGTCGACTTTGTCTCAATTTCCTCAGAGGGCAACATATCAATTTCTAGTAAATCCACATAATAACCAGATTTTTCCCTCGGCACTATATAGCCTTCATCTGTCAGTTGGTCATATGCGTTAATGACCGTATTAAGGCTGACTTTTAAATGATCTGCCAAGGCCCGCCGTGAGGGTAGTTGGTCACCACTTTTTAAATGTCCTTGGGCAATTTGCCGGATGACTTCATCGACTATTTGTAAGTAGAGGTGTTGGTCTTCGTTAAAGTTCACCGTAATCATACTTTTCCTCCTCTCGTGTTATCCATTATACAATAAAAAAACTATTTGGACCCATAAAAATATCCATTTTTGCATCTTAAGAAACATCCAAAAGACTGTTAAAGTGGAGACAATATTTATAAAGGAGCAATCAAAATGAAACGATCAATTGAAGAAGTACATAAACAATTAGCTGGTGGTGTAATCATGGACGTTGTAAATGTGGAGCAAGCTAAAATTGCTGAAGCGGCTGGTGCCGTAGCGATCATGGCTTTAGAAAGAGTTCCTGCAGACATTCGAGCTGCTGGTGGTGTTAGTCGGATGAGTGACCCTCAAATGATAAAAGAAATTCAAGCAGCAGTTTCTATACCAGTCATGGCGAAAGTAAGAATTGGTCACTTTGTCGAAGCTCAAATCTTAGAAAGTTTACAAATTGACTATATTGATGAGTCAGAAGTCTTATCAGTAGCTGATCATGTTTATCATATTGATAAACAACCATTTGAAACTCCTTTCGTTTGTGGCGCTAGAGATTTAGGTGAAGCTTTACGCCGTATTCAAGAAGGGGCTAAAATGATTCGTACTAAAGGTGAAGCAGGAACGGGGGATGTCAGTCAAGCGGTTACCCACTTAAGAAAAATCCATGAACAAATCCGCTATGTGGCTTCGTTACAAGATGATGAGCTCTTTAACCAAGCTAAGGAATTAGGCGTCTCTTATGATTTATTAAAGCGAGTCCATGATACTGGTAAATTACCTGTGTTGAACTTTTCGGCTGGCGGGGTGGCAACACCTGCTGATGCGGCTTTAATGATGCAATTAGGTGCTGAAGGCGTTTTCGTTGGTTCAGGTATTTTCAAATCAGGTAATCCAGAAAAACGTGCCAAAGCCATAGTTGAAGCAGTAGCCAATGACAAAGATGCTGCCAAATTAGTCGAAATCTCAACTGATTTAGGCGAAGCGATGGTAGGTATTAATGAAGACGAAATTAAAGTCATCATGTCTAACCGTTAATCATTAAAAACAAGGGCTTCAAAAGTCAGTGGGCTTGGTCTACTGACTTTTTTTATTTTGTCCTATAATTTTACTATTTGCTCTCACCACTAAATTTGAATCCTTATTTTTACCTGCACTGTAACCATCGAATTCTCTATAGATGAGATCAATAAGTAAACATATGTAATGCCATGTATTTGCTACTTTTACACTTGTTAAATCATTTACCAATGCCCTCCATTGGTTGTTCTCTATTAAAAGTGCGATTTAAATGATTTTTCATTAGTTTCTTTTGGATGATGTTTATATTTATCTTTTGTATAAACAGAAACTAGATTATATTTCTTTATGACACGACCAATCTTTCGTCTGGATACAGTGAAACCCTTATCATTTAAATTAATCTTAATTCGTCTTGTACCAATGCTTTTTCTATTCGAATTAAACGTATCTATAATCATATTTTCTAATTCTAAATCATCATCATTTTGGCTTTGAGTATTTCCTTTTATTGATTCTTAATAAGTGCTTCTTAGTATTTTCAGGACTTTACACATTGCTTATACCGAATATTGATGTGCATACTTTTGAATTATTTCTATGAGGATAACTAGGCAATACTAGACGAAGTAGTATCTGAAGAAAGAATAATAGGAATTGAGAAGGCTGCTACAGCTCTTTACGAAGATGAAGTTGATGAAGAGAGAATCTGCAAAATAAAAATGTATCAAAATCGGGTACACAGGGCATTTCAGAATGTGTTGTAAGGAGACTAAAACCTTGCAGAACATTTATTTTTATAAGTGTTCATATGGCGAGAAACTTGGTGTTTTAAGTAATAATAAGCTCCAAAACGAAATTGAACAAAACACAACTTTTTTAACAAAGCCTACAATAAGCGGTTTATAGCACTTTACTAAACGATAAGAAATACCTTTTGATGGTTTGAATAGGAAGAAATTAAACCTGTTAATTGATCATGAGCAATTTCGTGACGGTCAATGATCAACGATGCGGTTGGTCAGGGATATCACTTTTTAGTGAATAAATCCGGATTGAATAAAGATAGTACACTGACTTAATAAGTTATTTATTTCAATTGAAATAAGGAAACATCCGTATAGATTATATTCAAACATTAGCGAACGCTTTAATGTGTGAATGTTTATAAATTAAACATTAAGTGTAGAGTTCTCTAAAGAAATGTTGTATAGTGAGTTTATAAACGAGGAGGACGGGTATGAATAAATATCAAAGACATGAAGCAATCATTCGATGGGTGAATGAACAAGGAACTGTCAGGGTTTCAGAGATTGTGTCTCGCTATAATGTGTCAGATATGACAGTGAGAAGAGATTTAGAAGAGTTAGATGATCAGGGGCTATTAAAGAAAATCCATGGTGGGGCTCGTAGTAATAGTGCGTTTCAATATAAGGAAATCGCGCATGAAGATAAATTTGATAAGAATACGGACCAGAAACGATATATAGCTCAAAGAGCCTCTGAATTAATTGATGAAGGGGATGTAATCTTTATTGGGCCAGGAACGACCACGGCTTTGTTAGCAGAGGTGATTAATTACCAAGCCCTGTCGGTTGTAACAAACTGCCTTCCCATCTTTAATATTCTATTAAAGAAAAAGTCCGAGACATTCCATGTCTATCTACTCGGTGGTGAGATGAGAAGTGTCACACAGTCGTTTGTAGGTGAGATTACGAATATGTCTTTGGAGAATATGCGGTTCGGGAAGATGTTTTTTGGTGGTAATGGTGTTAAAGACGGGATTGTCATGACGTCATCTGTCGCAGAAGCCTACACTCAAAAGATGGCATTAGAGCACTCGGTAGAGAGTTATTTGTTATTGGATTCGTCAAAGGTTGGGAAAGAGGATTTCTCTAAATTATGTCACTTATCTGACCTAACAGCGGTAGTTATGGAAGAATCTAATGAGGATAAAAAACAAGCAATTCAAGTATACACAGAATTAATTGTTTAACTAAACACACAATACTAAAGTAAACTCCTTCTAAACTCAAGTAAATTGAGTTTAGAAGGAGTTTTTTGCATACCAATAAAAAAGTTTTATGACAATAAAAGCGATTAAATCAACGTTTAAACAATTAATAAACACTTTTTAAACAATAAACGTTTAAAAAGTGTTGACTTTTTAAACATTCGTGATATATTATATGTATAGTAAATCAGAAAGCGGTTTCTACTATCGAACGGAAAAAGGCAAAGCAAAATTAGCAGACATAAAGGAGCAATAAGATGAAAGTTATATTGGGTGCGGATAGAGACGGTAAACAGTTAAAAGAGATTGTGAAGGCCCATCTATTAGATGAGAACTATGATGTGATTGACGTCAGTGAAGAATTAACAGCTGACTTTGTAGATACTACTTTAGCTGTTGCGAAGAAAGTGAACGAAGAAGAGGGACGCTTAGGAATTGTCATTGATGGGTATGGCGCAGGGAGTTTCATGGTTGCGACTAAGATTAAGGGGATGGTTGCAGCTGAAGTCTCTGATGAACGATCTGCTTATATGACGCGTGAACATAATAATTCAAGAATGATTACCATAGGAGCCAATATTGTAGGACCTGAATTAGCAAAGAATATTGCTACTGAATTTTTATCTGCAGACTATGATGGTGGACGCCATCAAGTGCGTGTAGATATGTTGAACAAGATGTGTTAATTAAATTAACTGGAGGAGAAAAAATGAAAATTGCTATTGGATGCGACCATATTGTAACCTATGAAAAGATTGCTGTAGTTGATTATTTGAAGAAACAAGGCTATGAGGTCCTTGACTTTGGAACATATGACAATGTCAGAACACACTATCCTATCTACGGGAAAAAGGTGGGAGAGGCTGTAGCGAGTGGCCAAGCAGACCTAGGGATTTGTATCTGTGGTACTGGTGTAGGAATTAATAACGCCGTAAATAAGGTAGCAGGTATCCGTTCAGCTTTAGTTCGTGATATGTCAACAGCTATCTATGCAAAAGAAGAATTGAATGCGAATGTAATTGGTTTCGGTGGCAAGATTACAGGTGAATTACTCATGTGTGATATTATTGATGCTTTTATTGCAGCTGAATATAAAGAAACAGACGAAAACAAAGAATTAATTGCCAAGATTAACCAATTAGATCATGCAGAAGTAGATCAGACAGACCCAGATTTCTTTAAAGAATTTCTTGAAAAATGGGACCGTGGCGAATACAAAGATTAGATGAAGAGGTGACCTTATGTCAATATTAACTGTCACAATGAATCCATCCGTGGATATCGCTTATCAATTACCAACATTCAAATTAGATGATGTGAATCGAGTGAGTAATGTGAATAAGTCTGCAGGTGGTAAAGGCTTGAATGTAACCAGAGTCTTAAAAGAAATAGACGAGGATCTTACAGCAACTGGATTAGTAGGAGGAGACCTTGGGAATTATATTAAGTCTCAATTAGACCAAGGAGCTATTCATCATGACTTTTACCAGATTAAGGGAAATACAAGAAACTGCATTGCTATCTTGCATGAAGGACTGCAGACAGAGATTCTTGAATCAGGTCCGACCATCTCAGATGTAGAGAGAGAAGCCTTTAAAAATCATTTTGAAAGCTTACTTAAGGATGCTGAAGTTGTGTCAATATCGGGTAGCACCCCTTCAGGCCTAGCAACAGATTACTATGCTGAACTCATTATGATTGCTAATGCTAAGGAAGTCCCAGTAGTATTAGACACCTCCGGAGAAAGTTTAAGACAAGTTCTATTATCTGGACATAAACCAAAAGTCATTAAGCCTAATGTGGATGAATTATCACAATTACTAGGCAGAGAATTAGATAAAGATTTAAATCTATTAAAAGAAGCACTGCAAGACAGCTTATTCAATGGTGTGGAGTGGGTCATTGTCTCACTCGGTTCTGAAGGTGCTTTTGCTAAACATAATGATTTGTATTACAAAGTAGACATTCCAACCATTGATATCGTGAATCCGGTTGGATCAGGTGATTCGACTGTAGCAGGAATCGTATCGGGAATCACTCGTAATTATGACGATGTGGCACTATTGAAACATGCGAACGTCTTAGGAATGTTAAATGCTCAAGAAGAAATAACAGGCCATGTTAATTTGAATCACTATGAGGCCTTATTCAATAAAATTCAAGTTAGAGGAGTATAAAAATGACTAAACTAGATTACCTAAACAAATTGACTGATGATAAGGGCGTTATCTCAGCCCTAGCCTTTGACCAACGTGGTGCCCTAAAGAGAATGATTAGTAAGTATCAAAGTGAGGAGCCAACCGTTGAACAGATTGAACGATTAAAAGAAATTGTATCAGAAGAACTTACACCGTATGCGTCATCAATTCTACTTGATCCAGAATACGGTCTACCAGCTGCGCAAGCACGTGATGATAATGCTGGATTATTACTAGCCTATGAAAAGACTGGATATGACGCTACGACGACCGATCGTTTACCAGATTGCTTAGTAGAATGGTCAGTAAAACGCATTAAAGAACAAGGTGCAGATGCTGTTAAGTTCCTACTTTATTATGATGTGGATGGTAGTGAGTTTGTTAATCTTCAAAAACAAGCCTACATGGAAAGAATTGGTTCAGAATGTGCGGCAGAGGATATTCCATTCTTCCTTGAAATTCTTACATACGATGAAAATATTGAAGATAACGGAAGTCTTGAATTCGCAAAATTGAAAGCGCATAAAGTGAATGGTGCGATGAAAGTATTCTCTCAAGATCGCTTTGGAGTTGATGTGCTTAAAATGGAAGTGCCAGTGAATATGAATTATGTAGAAGGATTTGCGAGCGGAGAAGTATTACATACTCAAGAAGAGGCCAAAGCAGCTTTTAAAGAACAAGATGCGTCAACAGACCTACCTTATATCTATCTAAGTGCAGGTGTAAGCGCTAAATTATTCCAAGATACTTTAGAATTCGCTTATGAAGCCGGTGCGAGATTCAATGGTGTATTATGTGGACGTGCAACATGGGCAGGATCTGTTCAAGTCTTTATTGAACAAGGGGAAGAAGCGGCTCGTGAATGGTTACAGACAGAAGGAAGAAAGAATATAGAAGACCTGAATGAAGTCCTTAATCGTACTGCAGTAGCCTGCGACTTTGGGTTATAATAAAGGTATTCTGGAAAAAGGAGGAACTAACATGAACAAAGATGAAGTGGGAATGATTGGCTTCGAAATTGTTGCCTATGCAGGAGAAGCACGATCTAAACTATTAGATGCTTTGAACAAAGCAAAAGATGGCGACTTTGACGAAGCTGAGAGACTTGTGGCAGAAGCTGAAGAAGGGATAGTTGGTGCACATAATGCTCAGACTGATCTTCTTGCTAAAGAAGCATCTGGCGAAGAGATTGAATACAGTGTCATTATGATGCATGGTCAAGACCATCTGATGACGACCATACTACTTAAAGATCTAATTAATCACTTAATTGGATTCTATAAGAAAGGCTAGGGAAAAGCTATGAATACATTAATTGCTCAAATTGAAAAAGCCAAACCTTTCTTCGAGAAAATTTCTCGTAATATCTATATTCGTGCTATCCGTGATGGTTTTATCGCGGGTATGCCAGTCATTCTATTCTCTAGTATATTTATTCTACTAGCCTATGTGCCAAACGCATGGGGATTCCACTGGAGTCCTGAAGTTGAGAATTTCTTAATGGTCCCTTATAACTATTCTATGGGAATCTTAGCTTTCTTTGTATCAGGGACGACAGCAAAGTCATTGACCGATTCTATGAATCGAGACATGGAATCAACTAATCAGATAAACTATATCTCAACTATGCTAGCAACGATGGTAGGCTTCTTATTGATGGCAGCCGATCCTGCCCAAGAAGGTGGATTCTTAACGGAATTCATGGGGACGAAGGGGCTAATCACAGCCTTTATCGCTGCATTCGTGACGGTCAATGTCTATAAAGTATGTGTGAAGAATAATGTGACGATTCCAATGCCAGAAGAAGTCCCACCTAATATATCTCAAGTGTTTAAGGACTTAATTCCTTTTACTGTCTCAGTGGTTATCCTTTATGCGGTTTCGCTATTTGTAAGAAGCACACTGGGCGTAAATGTTGCTGAATCTATTGGTACCTTACTTGCGCCTTTATTCCAAGCAGCAGATGGTTACTTGGGGATTACCCTTATCTTTGGTGCGTATGCATTCTTCTGGTTCATTGGGATTCATGGTCCTTCAATTGTTGAGCCAGCTATTGCAGCTATTACCTATGCCAACATTGATGTGAACTTACAATTACTACAAGCAGGTGAACATGCGGATAAAATCTTAACATCTGGAACTCAGATGTTCATTGTCACACTGGGGGGTACTGGTGCAACGCTTGTTGTTCCATTCATGTTTATGTGGATGACTAAGTCTAAGCGTAACAAAGCCATTGGACGCGCGTCTGTTATACCCACATTCTTTGGGGTGAATGAACCTATCTTGTTCGGGGCACCCATCGTCTTGAATCCTGTATTCTTTGTGCCATTTATCTTTGCACCGATTGCCAATGTTTGGATCTTTAAATTCTTTATCGATGCCTTAGGAATGAATAGCTTTACAACGAATCTTCCTTGGACAACACCAGCACCGCTTGGTATCTTGTTAGGAATGAACTTCCAATTCTTATCCTTTGTCCTGGTTGCCGTCTTAATCATCGTGGATGTCTTAATCTACTACCCGTTCTTGAAGGTCTATGACCGTCAGATTCTAGCGGAAGAAGAGTCAGGAGTATCATCGTCTGATGAATTAAAAGCCAAAGTTGAACAGAGCTTTGATACACGTAAAGCTACAGCGATTCTTGAGAAGAGTCAAGTTGAAGAGACTACAACAGTGAAAGCTGAGCCTTCAACAGCTGTTAAAGCGACAGAATCAACTAATGTACTGGTACTATGTGCAGGTGGTGGAACGAGTGGACTTTTAGCCAATGCCTTGAACAAGGCTGCCAAAGAATATGATAGACCTATTAAGGCTACAGCTGGAAGCTATGGAGCACACCGCGAGATACTTCCTCAATATCAATTTGTTATTCTAGCACCACAAGTAGCTTCTAATTATGAGGATATGAAAGCAGAGACGGATAAGTTAGGCATCAAGCTGGCTAAGACAGCCGGAGCGGAATATATAGCATTGACGCGTGATGGTGAAGGTGCTTTAGCATTTGTTGAAGAGAATTTACAATAAGGAATCGAGGCTAATTAATGAAAACATTACCAAAGAACTTTATTTTCGGAGGGGCAACTGCGGCTTATCAAGCAGAAGGAGCCACCAAGACGGATGGCAAAGGGCCTGTTGCTTGGGATAAGTATCTGGAGGATAATTACTGGTATACTGCGGAACCTGCAAGTGATTTCTACCACAAGTATCCCGTTGATCTTCAGCTTGCGGAAGAGTTTGGTGTGAATGGTATTCGAATCTCTATTGCTTGGTCACGAATCTTTCCAACGGGTTATGGAGAAGTGAATGCAAAAGGGGTTGAATATTACCACAATCTATTCAATGAATGTCATAAACGACATGTGGAGCCTTTTGTAACACTCCATCACTTTGATACACCGGAAGCACTTCATTCTAAAGGTGACTTTTTGAACAGAGAAAACATCGATCACTTTGTCGATTATGCAGAATTTTGCTTTAAAGAATTCACTCAAGTAAAGTACTGGACTACTTTTAATGAAATCGGACCTATTGGGGATGGGCAATATCTGGTTGGTAAATTCCCGCCAGGTATCAAGTATGATCTAGCTAAAGTCTTCCAATCACATCATAATATGATGGTTGCCCATGCAAGAGCGGTCAAATTATATAAAGAAGCGGACTATAGCGGTGAGATAGGTGTAGTGCATGCCTTGCCAACTAAGTATCCTCTAGACCCAGAGAACCCTGAAGATGTACGTGCGGCAGAGTTAGAGGATATCATCCATAATAAATTCATCCTGGATGCGACTTATCTTGGAGAGTATTCTGAGAAAACTATGGATGGTGTGAATCACATACTTGAAGTGAACGGTGGACAGTTAGACCTAAGAGATGAAGACTTTGAAGCTTTAAAAGCTGCCAAAGATATGAATGACTTCCTTGGAATTAATTATTACATGAGTGATTGGATGAAAGCCTTTGAAGGTGAGACAGAGATTACACACAACTCTAAAGGAGATAAAGGTGGATCTAAATATCAGATTAAAGGTGTCGGCCAGCGAGAATTTGATGTTGATGTCCCTCGTACTGATTGGGATTGGATGATTTATCCTCAGGGCTTATATGATCAGATTATGCGCGTTAAAAAAGATTATCCGAATTACAAGAAAATCTATATCACTGAGAATGGATTAGGCTATAAGGATGATTTTGTTGATGGAACTGTCTATGATGATGCACGAATTGACTATGTGAAACAACATTTAGAAGCCATTTCAGATGCGATACGAGACGGCGCTGTGGTTGAAGGATACTTCATCTGGTCTCTCATGGATGTCTTCTCTTGGTCTAATGGCTATGAAAAACGCTATGGACTATTCTACGTAGATTTTGAGACGCAAGAACGCTATCCTAAGAAGAGTGCCTATTGGTACAAAGAACTTGCAGCAACTCAAGAAATTAAATAATGACTTAAAAGGGAGACGCGGGTCTTCCTTTTTAATTTGTCGACTAAGTTAGAAAGTTAATTTCATAAATATTAATCAGGAAACTTGCTAAGTGACTCTCAATGAGTTTGTGACGGTCAATACAAAGAAACTCCCCACATGCTTCGGCCTGGGGGGGAGCACACACTAACTAGCCTATTTCGGTAAAGGTAATAAACATAAACATAAAGCCAACAATAATCAGTGTCAATGCTGAGACGGCGAAGCCAATCTTAATCATTGGCCCAGGCTCGGCACCTTTAATGTACAGTCCAACAGTCCATGTGGAAAGAGAGTCAAGGTTGAACAGGATTAGCACACCGATTGTAAACAAGCCGATGAAGTAAGCAATGGCTAGCCAAGTGCGAGACCAGTAGGCGTTGTTGCGCGCCTCAATCAAACTAGCCCCATTGCGAATTAAAACGCTGAGGTTATTGTCGCTGATTACGTCACTGTCGGAGGTCAGAGTATAGAGTGGGCGCCCAGCGGAGTCTTCGCCATCCACTGTAAAAGCTAAAACTTGCCCATCCACTGATGACGACTAGTGGCCATCCTTGAGCAACTTTTTCTTTAATATACTTCGGTTCCTTTTTAGGTAAAGTGACTTTATGTCTACTGCAACATTTTTTATTTTTTTGTAGTGTTTGTAGTAGTCGATCTCTGCGTTATCTTTCTGCTCTTTCTATTACAGTAGGTTCAGTAGCTCATGAAATTAATATTATGGAGCAATCACTAGACTTTCATAAAAAAGAATTATGGACACCGATAGCTGATGAAAATGAGCCATCTTCTTTTACACGAGTTGATCCGGGTATTAATAATATATTAAAACCAGAAGATGTTCACGATGGTGGTAACATGATATTACGAGAAAGCGGTGGAAACATTAAAGAAACTATGAGTGGTAAGCTATCTTTATTGTCAAACTTACTAATGGAAAGATTATTTACACATTATGTGGGTTCTAGTTTTTCAGCACCTATGGTGACAAATATACTTGGGAAAATTGCAAATAAATATCCAAATGGATCTGCTAATTTGTTGAAAAACCTATTGTTACAATCAACTAGATTACCTGAAATTAAAAATGTTAAAGGGACTAATACCGATAAGAAGAAGTTTCATTTTAACTCATTAGGTTACGGTTTACCAAACTATGAGTATGCTATAGCGTCCTTTGATAATAGAGTAGTTTTATTGGATGAAGCTACAATTGGATTAAACAAGATTCAAGTCTATTCTGTTGATGTTCCAAAGCTTTTTTTCGAAGCCAAAGGTCATAAAAGGGTGCCAGTGGCGCTAACATTCAATCCACTAATAAAAATGACTCGCGGAGATAGTTATTTAGGAAATCAATTGGAATTTAAATTATTCCATGCGTTAGACTCTGATATTCTTGTAAATCAATTTGCTGAAGTAGATTTAAGTGATGAGGAACAACTTGCAAATGTGATTGATAAAAAATATGAAATAGTTATAAATCCGGGAATCGATACTCGTAAAAAAGGATGCTATCAAAAAGGTGTAAAAGAGTATAAGGGAGAACCTCAAAATATACATACTTCGCCCTTTACACTTGTTATAATTTATTCAAATAAAGGGATTAATGATCTAAATTATACTCAGGATTATTGCGTGTCTATGGTGATTGAACATATAGAGGAAAAAAAACTTTACAATAAAATAAGAAATACTATTCAATTAAGAGTTAGAATTCGATAATATTTACTTTTGACCTGTTCCCACGAACGTACGAAATAGTCGACATGTTACCGCATACGACCATTTCACCAAAAATCGCAAATACATCAATTCTATCAACTCTATCAACTCGCCCCATGTTGAAGCGGTAACACTACTTGTGAAAGAGCGTTAGCGACAGAAGAAGTAGATGTTCCGCCCATGCACGGATTTTCCAAGAAGACAAGCATAATGAGCAAGCTGAGTGGCTGAAACATTGTATGTTTAATGGTATAATTCATGAGGGAACAAAGCGACTTCATAAACGTTGGTTTAGAAAGCATATGAGTCATGTGAAAAGAATATGAAAGTTGGATGTTTTATATGAAGCAATTTATTAAACATTCCCCCTTGGCTTTGGCCAAGTTGATGTGTTTGTGTGAAAACCACCAATTCTAATAAACATATTGAAAGGGGAGGCTTATGGAAATAATTATATCTTCAATGTTAGTTTTTATCTCTACGTCCATCGATTATTT
Organism: Ruoffia sp. FAM 26255; assembly: GCF_045528525.1. Taxonomy (NCBI): domain Bacteria; kingdom Bacillati; phylum Bacillota; class Bacilli; order Lactobacillales; family Aerococcaceae; genus Ruoffia; species Ruoffia sp. FAM 26255. The sequence continues at coordinate 53,975 of NZ_JBGQQX010000007.1, forward strand.
GGTTGTTTTAACGATTCTTTTCTCTACCATGAATACTGGTAAACAACGATCAATTTATATTGGCCAATATATTGGAACGGGGTTGCTCGTTGGCTTTAGTCTCATTGCAGCGTACTTCCTGAACTTTATTCCACAAGATTGGGTGATCGGGTTACTTGGTTTACTTCCTTTGATTCTAGGGATTCGGGCTATCTTCATCGATGAAGATGTAGATGAAAAGGACTTGGAAGAAAAGATGTCGCATAGACAGTCAGAAGTTGCGAGTGTGGTTGCTCTGACCATTGCCCTTGGCGGAGATAATTTGGGAATTTATATTCCTTACTTTACTGGAATGTCCTTCCAGGAAGTCATGGTTGTGATCCTTGTTTTTATCATTGGAATTTTTATCTTATGTTATTTATCCAAACGACTGGCTTCGATTCCTATGATTGGTGAAGTAGTTGAGCGTTACGAAAAAGTCATCGTACCAGTCGTTTTCATTGGCTTGGGTATTTTTATTCTGTTAGAGAATGGTACGATTCAACATCTTTGGTCACTGATTGCATAGAATTTTAAGCAGCTTCACGGATAGTAGAATATACCATTAAAGTATTTAAGGTTGAACTTAGATACATATAACACAACCGAAATATTAAAGAGGCACAGAACGATGCAATATCATTTGCATCGTTTTGTGTCTCACTTTTATGTATATTTTTAACAATTATGGATCGCAGCTTTCTTTTTCTCTAAATGGGCAATAAGTAAGCTGATATTTTATTAATAGGTTATACTTGAATGACTGAGACAATCATAGATATAATTCGAGAGATAATATGAAATATAGCATATACAAAAACATTTAAGAAGAATTTTGGTAGTATATGTAGGAAGAGAAAAAGGGAGGCATGATTTATGCAACATTCATATAAATATATAATATTAGGTGGCGGGATGGCTGGTGCTAATGCCGCAATGGAAATTCGTAAGAATGATCGTGAAGGGACATTATTGATAGTCACACAAGAAAATGACAAACCCTACTATCGTCCTCCATTAAGTAAAGAATTTTGGACAGAGCCAGACTATCCAAAAGAAACGATATATTATAACATTTCGGATGATGAATCGATTGATTTCTTAACTGGGACAACTGTTAAGCAAATTAATGCCGATCAACAAACGATTGAGATTGAGAGTGGAGAAATCTATCAATACGAAAAATTGCTTTATGCACTGGGTGGTGCTCCAAAGTGGATTGATGGGCTGGAGAGTGAGCGTGTCCTAGCTTTAAGAAACTTAGAAGATTACCGAAACCTCCGACAATTAGCCAAACCTGGGAGCAAAGTCATTATCGTTGGAGGAGGCTGGGTTGGAGCAGAAATTGCAGCAGGTCTAAAGCTGAATGATATGGATGTGACGCTTGTTTTTCCTAATGAAATATTAAATGAAAAACGACTACCACGAATGCTTGCTGAAAAGTTTCATCAGCGCTTTGTAGATATTGGTGTTTCCTTGATAAACAATGCCTATGCTGATAGTTACAAAGTAGAGGACGATCAAGTAAGTCTAAAACTAGAGAATGGCGCTGTATTGAAAGCGGATATTCTTGTTTTAGGAATTGGATTAAATCCAAATGTTGAATTAGCAGAAGCAGCTGGCTTAGAAGTGGGTAATGGTGTTATTGCTAATCAATTTTTACAAACCTCTAACAAACATATCTATGCTGCAGGAGATGTGTTGAACTATCCAGATGTAATCATAGGACGTAATCGTTTTGAACATGAAGAGCAAGCGGAGTATTCTGGGAAAGTAGCGGGTCGGAACATGACGGGCGCTGAAGAAGTTTATAATCATGGTGCGCCACTCTCTTATACGGATGTCTTAGATATTTCTATTGAAGGTGTCGGTGAAATGAGTCGAAACCGTGATGATGCGATCATTGAAGAAGTTGCCGGAGGTTATATTGTATATTATCTTTTTAAAGGCAAACCATCTGGAATTTTAACATATAATGTGAAAGTTGATATGGATAAGGCCCGTGAAATTCTGGTTAACCCACCGAAAACATTAGATGAGCTAACAGGGATTTTGAAGCCTATTTGAATCATTTATTGTTTAGCAATATTAGTGTAGTTGAAAAAAACAGGCGATAAAACTGAAATAATACATTAAAGAGAGTCACAACACTATGCAAATAAGGCATGGTCTGTGACTCTCTTCATTTTGTGATTTATAAAATTACTAGTTAATTGCTTTGTATCTCAAGTCAGTATATGTGAAGTTAAACAAAAGAGTCAAGAGAGTATCATAATCATTCGAACTCATACTGTCTTTAAAGCTTTCATAGTCATTAATACTAGCAGACCCGATGCAGCAAAGACATGTTCGACCTATGTGTGCACCTTTTTTTGTACCTTTCGTACAAACTAGAAAAATCAAATCATGTTCATCTAGATCCCCAGATTGGCTCCGTCGAAATCTAAATTGAGGCATAACTTGTAACTCATTCAATCCCTTCATGAACTCCTCAAAACTAATATTCTTTTCTGGTAACAAGACAACCACTCCTAGTTATTTATTCAATTTAAAAAAGCACAACGAGATTCGTCGTGCCAAATAACTGGGTTAGACTCATCTTCCTCTTTCGAGTTGGATTTAGCACCTTGCCAATGGTAGGTTGCTGAAGCTTCATCGGGCCAATTCCCTCTGCTTACTCTGGATAAGTTGTGATTTCAAATTGTATATTAGATTTTAACATAAAACATACGGATAAACAAGAAGCGTAGGATGTATTACTAGCTTGGAAAGCAAATTGCAATAAATAAAATGGTAGTCTTTGCAAATTATTATTTAATGCAGGGTCTTCAGAAGCATAAAACTTGTGTAGGATATGATTAAAACTAGTTAATAACTGATATTGTATAAAAATAAAGGAGAAAAAATAGTTTTACAATGCATACATGCTCAACATTTCCTGCTTATGCACAGATTTCAAAGGGAACTCAAGCAAAATATACAGGTTGATTTATTGAACACGGCTGTTGAAGGAATGATTTTATTGACAAAGCCAATGTAAAATAATCAGTATTATTAGACTATTACTAACTCCCATTAATGTAACAGAAAATATGGAATTACCAGAGTAGTTAAGATGAAAGAAAATGATAATAACCGTAGACGGAACAATGGAATTTTGATGGGTTTATTAATCGGAATCGTATTTGGGGTAACTTGGTTAATACTATCAAGATTACTGAGTCATTATATTATTCATAAAACGTTGAAATGAGATCCATTATCTGTCCTTCAAATTGAGTGATGTCAATGTCAACTTTATCCTAATGTTCTTTTACTAATTTATCTAGAACTTGGGTGCAGTCATTTAATATCCGAGTGCACCCATCGGTCAAGCGAATTTGATTATGGCGGTTATTCGCTGGATTCACGTATATATCTAGCAAGCCATGTTCGCTTAGTTTAGTCATTTGCTTACTGATGGCTGCGTCACTCATATTCACTCGATGAGCTAATTCTCGTAGAAAACTGTCAAATTGCTTCTCAAACACTTGTAATGAGTGGTCTGCAATTTTAGTTACTAAGATAAATAATTTATAAGAAATAGGTAAATTATCCAATTCAGCCAGCTTCCAGTTACGTTGTTGGTTTGACGGGATTAAATAATTTTCTGTATAAATAACTACCTACCTAACGCGATGATTGAGAGTACAAGCCAGATGACTGGGATCTCCAAAAAAACAAATTTAATCACAGCTAATGTTGAATCGGCGAATACTAACCAGTAGAAAAAAAGCCTGGATTAGCAGTCAGAAAGAATGAAACGATATTCTCTAATACATCAAACAGTCCTACGAGTGGCAGAGCAAAGGCAAACCACTTACCATATCGATTGAAACATGATTCTTCTTTAGGAGATTACTGACGAAAGTTCAGACAGTATAACCCATAAATATAACCTTTAAGATGTAGACACAGTCAAATAAATGAGTGTTCAAGCACATAATTTTTGCTGATTTTTAAAAAAACTCTTCGATAAAGTGTTTTTTTCTGTTTTTATTAAGCTGAATGGGGTATATATATATATGGTAAAACCCAAACAAAGCGCGTTATAATAGTGATTATGACTATATTATACGTTCTTATAGGTAAAGTTTATCACTTAATATGAATATTTAATCCACAATATAGTTTAAATTATTCTAGAGAAGTGGTATTATCATAACGTTAGAAACAATTATATTTTGGGAGGATTTTTTGAATGACAGCAAGAAAAATTAAAATCGGCTTGGCCGTATTAAAAGTATTAGAAGGATGGGGCGTTGATACTATTTATGGTATTCCATCTGGAACATTAAGCTCATTAATGGACGCGATGGGAGACGAAGAGAACAATATTAAGTTCTTACAAGTTAAACACGAAGAAGTTGGAGCTATGGCTGCAGTGATGCAGTGGAAATTCGGAGGAAAATTAGGTGTAACTGTTGGATCTGGTGGACCAGGTGCATCGCATTTAATTAACGGTCTTTACGATGCGGCTATGGATAATATTCCAGTTGTAGCGATTTTAGGATCTCGTCCTCAAAGAGAATTAAATATGGATGCCTTCCAAGAATTAAATCAAAATTCAATGTATGATCAAATTGCTGTTTATAACAAACGTGTGGCTTATGCAGAGCAATTACCTAAATTAATTGACGAAGCTGCAAGAACTGCAATCTCTAAACGTGGAGTAGCTGTATTAGAAGTTCCAGCTAACTTTGGTTTTGAAGAAATCGCTGAAGACGCATTCTATTCTTCAGGATCAAGCTACCGTCACCACGTTCCATCAGCAATCAACGATACAGATATTGATGAAGCAGTTGCATTATTAAACAAATCTAAACGTCCTGTAATCTATGCAGGTATTGGTACTATGGGACACGGACCAGCTGTTCAAGAATTAGCTCGTAAAATCAAAGCACCAGTAATTACAACTGGTAAAAACTTTGAAACATTCGAATATGACTTCGAAGCTTTAGCTGGATCAACTTACCGTGTTGGTTGGAAACCTGCGAACGAAACAATCTTAGAAGCAGATACAGTATTATTTGCTGGATCAAACTTCCCATTCGCAGAAATTGAAGGAACATTCAGAAACATTGAAAACTTCATCCAAATCGATATCGATCCAACTATGTTAGGTAAACGTCATAAAGCTGATGTAGCTATCCTTGGTGATGCTGGTGAAGCTGTGAACGCGATCTTAGATAAAGTAGATGCTGTTGAAGAATCTGCATGGTGGAACGCTAACCTTAAAAATATCGAAAACTGGCGTCAATATATCAATAAATTAGAAACTAAAGAAGAAGGACCTCTTCAATTCTATCAAGTATATAACGCTATTAATAAACACGCTGACGAAGATGCTATTTACTCAATTGATGTTGGTAACTCAACTCAAACATCTATCCGTCACCTAAACTTAACTCCTAAGAATATGTGGCGTACGTCTCCATTATTCGCAACAATGGGGATTGCAATTCCAGGTGGTATCGGTGCGAAAAATACGTATCCAGATCGTCAAGTTTGGAACATCATCGGTGACGGTGCGTTCTCAATGACATATCCAGATGTAGTAACAAACGTTCGTTATAACATGCCAGTTATTAACGTAGTATTCGCTAATACTGAATATGCCTTCATTAAAAATAAATATGAAGATACTAACAAAAACATCTTCGGTGTTGACTTTACTGATGTTGACTACGCTATGATTGCTGAAGCTCAAGGAGCTGTGGGTCTAACAGTTTCACGTATCGAAGATATTGACAGCGTTATGAAAGAAGCAGTAGAACAATTCAAACAAGGCCGTACAGTTGTCATTGATTGTAAAATTACTCAAGACCGTCCAATCCCAGTAGAAACTTTAAAACTGGACTCTAAATTATACAGTGCTGAAGAAATCCAAGCATATAAAGAAAAATATGAAGCTGAAGAATTAGTACCTTTAAGAGAATATCTTGAAGCTGAAGGTCTAGAATCTAAATACATTAAATAATTAAACATTTATCGCTTTCCAAAAATCGAGTCCAACTCGCTTTTGGAAGGCGTTTTTTGTTGGGAATGTTTTATAAAATTCAAAAATGCTGAACTCGCGACAAATGGAGTTGTCATTCGTCTTTAGTTTGCTTAACTTAAGCCAAATGGAATTGTCATTCGTCTTTAGTTTGCTTAACTCAAGCCAAATGGAATTGTCATTCGTCTTTAGTTTGCTTAACTCAAGCCAAATGGAATTGCCATTCGTCTTTAGTTTGCTTAACTCAAGCCAAATGGAGTTGTCATTCGTCTTTAGTTTGGCCAATTCGAACCAAATGACACACACATTTGTCTCAAGTTCACATTTTAAATGAGTTGGTTTTGAATATGATATAATTAATTCGCGAGAACAAAGCATTCAAATACAAAGGAGTCGAATTATGACAACTAAAGCTAAAGAATTACTAGCTGAAATAAAGCCGGATACGAAACTAGGCGACTTAAGAAAAATAGCCAAAGAAATAAAAAAAGATCATGATTTAGCACTAGAATTATGGGAGAGTGAAGAGTTTAAGCCAAGACTTTTAGCCATCCTCATTATGGATAAAAAAGAACTTTCAGAAGAAGTCCTGGATGCTCTTTGTCTAGATATGGCAATACATACTTATGATGAGCGTAATAATTTAATGGACTGGCTAATGACAAATCACTTAACAAAAACTAAGCGAGAAAAAGCCATCTTAGAAACTTGGAAAGACAGTTCGATTGTCCTGCAACGCCGCGCTTTCTGGAGTTATCAAGGGCGTCTACGCTGGACAGGAAAGAATATGACGGATGATACTGAAGCGCTGCTAGAAGATATCGAAGAAAGAATTATGGACGAAGAGCCAGAAGTTCAGTGGGCGATGAATTTTACTGCAGGTTGGATTGGTGTTTATGATGAAACCTTGCGCGACCGTTGTGTTTCTCTAGGTGAGGAGACAGAATTATACAAAGGTGATTTTGTTTCAAAAGGATGTACACCAAATTACTTACCTGAATTCATTCGTATTGAAACGGATAAACGTGCAACGAAGTAAACTAAACAAAAAAGTGATTCGTCTAAAAAAGACAAATCAGTTTTTTTATTATCTAACCATTTGGTATTCAATCCACGTTTTCTGGTCAACATTTTGTAATTCGTTCTTTAAATCGGGTAGTGCCAGTGAAATGCCACCATCACTATTATAGAAAAGGTAAGCGGCGTCTGTACCTGAAGGTAATTGCCAGTATGTCCAAATATATTCAAGTTTGTTTGTGCGAATACTCTCTATATTTTGCTTCATCAAAATCAGCGACATGATTATAAGCACCATGGAAATAATAAGGCGCATAGTTAGCGCCATCTACAGTCGTAGCAGCTTGAGCGTCGGGCATTTGAATTGAAATTAGGAACAGACAAGTGATGAAACTAAGAATGAATGAGGACTTCTTTTTCATATTTTGATTTGTCAAATTAAGCTAGACAAAACTGCTTCATCTAAGTAACTCAAAAATACTTCCAACGGTGTTCGGTAGTGTAAGGATTTCCGTGGAATCGTGTTCCGTTTGTGTGCAATCGATGACACA
>NZ_JBGQQX010000008.1:0-60931 GCF_045528525.1 Ruoffia sp. FAM 26255
AGTTCATCCGTGGTAAGATGGGTGTAGGTCATTTGTGGTCACTCCTTTGTATTCTTTGGTCGGAATTACAAGTTGAGTGTACCACAAATGGCTGTTTTAGTTGTCTAGCTTAATTTTACAATTGGCGTTTTGAAATATCAGCTTGACCTTGAATATCCCCTAATTCACAAACATAGGCAACAATATCTATGTCTAATTCGTTTAATAATTGCTTTGCAACAGATCCAATTGCAACCCGCATCGCAGTTTCTCTTGCTGACGAACGTTCGAGGACATTTCTTAAATCTTCATGATGGTATTTTATTCCTCCTACAAGATCGGCATGCCCTGGACGAGGACGTAGAACTGCACGTCTTTGTCGACTTTTCGGGTCATCATTCGATTCGATACTCATTACACTTTTCCAGTTTTTATTATCACGATTCGCTACGATTAGTGTTAAGGGTGACCCTAATGTCTTTCCATATCGTACTCCAGATGTAATTTCTACTGTATCGCTTTCTATCTTCATTCGATTTCCTCGACCGTAACCCTCTTGACGTTTCGCTAATTCATGATTAATTTTCTCAACATTGATGGGTAAACCTGCAGGTAGACCTTCAATAATTGTTGTTAAACTTGGTCCGTGTGATTCTCCAGCAGTAATAAATCTTAGCATGTACATTACCAACTTTCTTTTATTTTATGAATGACGTTTAATTATATTCTGTATGGCTTCGATATTCATTTGATAACCTGTCATCAAAGTGTAATTCAATGCTGCTTGATGAACGAGCATATCAATACCTGTAATTACCTTACAGCCTCGGCGTTGTGCTTGTTGGATAAATTGAGTCATTAAGGGGTTCATAAACAATATCGCAGACGACTGTGTTGGGATTTAACCAAGTTTCATTTTCTAATACTGTTTGCATTGTATTAGGAGACATTCCGACTGAAGTCGTTTGTACTAATATATCAGCATTTGTTATAGCTAATGGGCGGTAAATATTTCTGGCAATAATATTGATATGTTTAATGCCTTCTAATGCCGCCTGAGCCAAGATGATTCGTGTTGTATTTCCAGAACCAAAGATTGTAACAGTTTGATTCTTCAAAAGAACATCTTGTTGTTGAACGGCATTCCAAAACCCTTTGCCATCTGTATTAAAGCCTATCCATCTTCCATTATTGGGTATCAACATATTAATGGCTTGAACATATTGGGCTGCTTGATCTAATTCATCAACGCACTGTAGTGCTTGGTATTTTCCAGGCATCGTTACATTAATACCTATCGCATTCTAACTTTTTAAGGCTTGAATGCGATCAATTGTCTCATCTTCCGATGTTTCGAAGGCTAGGTAGACTAAATTTAATTTATCCAATTCAAAACTAGTATTATAAATTAAAGTGGTAACTATGACCTCAACACCAATCGCAACATCATCCAAATCAATTAGCTTTTCAGTTAATTTGTCACATAAATCTACTTTTGTTAGAACGATTACTGGTATCGCTCAGCTATACCAAACAATACTTCAGTATCTTTCAATTTGTCGGATATTAAAGGTCATTGTTAAGTGACATACAAATATATACGGCATCGACATTTGTAGCTACCAGTTGTTCATCATTCGATGTTCCTGTTGCTAATCAAATTATCGTAGTTTTAAGTCTAAATACATGATGCATAATTACATGCCTTTCATTATCGCTCAACTTATCAATCTTAACAAAATTGGCAACAGGTGGATAATCAGATATATAATCAATGTTATATCGAAACTTTCCAGATACTTCTGGTGTAAATTCATTGTCATCTGCCATGCCTTTATATATATTTTAGTTTGTGAAGAAATTCGGCCTACAAACAATTCAGGGTATTGATTTGCTTCTGTATTTATTTCTTTGCTAATCCCTAATTTTTTATGTATTCAATGTTTTCCTCCATTAATGTGCTTCAGTGACTACCAATACTTGTGGGAGGATCCGTACAGGATTTAGTCTGTATAGTCTCCGCGGAATAAACGATTGCCATTTTAATCATAATATATTCACTCCTTTCGGTATAAACTGTATTCATTTATATATATCGGAACGATGAAGAAATTACTAGTATTTCACGCATTTTTATAAGGTGAATTTTACGTAAAATATAAAAAGCATGTTATAATCAAAGTATCGATTGAATATGAAAGGACATGATTATGGGATTATTAGTAGATGGACAATGGCAAGATAATTGGTATGACACTGAAAAAACCGGTGGTCGCTTTGTTCGTAAAGATTCACAATTTCGCAATTGGATAACAGCAGATGGAAGTGCTGGACCTACAGGTGATGGTGGTTTTAAAGCAGAAAAAGGACGTTATCATTTATATGTATCACTAGCCTGCCCTTGGGCTCACCGTACACTGATTATGCGTGCGTTAAAAGGTTTGGAGGATTTTATATCACTATCCGTTGTGAATCCGAAAATGTTAGAGAACGGATGGACATTTGAAGACGGATCTGGAGTCATTAAAGATTCAGTTAATAACGCTGACTTTTTATACGAAGTTTACAAAGCTGCAGATGATAATTATAGCGGTCGCGTGACGGTACCTGTATTGTGGGACAAACAAACGGGTAAGATTGTTAATAATGAATCTTCAGAAATATTACGTATGCTTAACTCAGCTTTTGATGACATTGGTGCTAAACCAGGTGACTACTCACCTGAAGCATTAATGGACGAAATCGATGCTATGAATGATAGAGTTTACGATAACGTAAATAATGGTGTGTATAAGTCTGGATTTGCAACTAAACAAGAAGTTTATGAAGAAGAAGTTACGAATGTGTTCAAAGTACTAGATGAACTAGAAGAACATCTAGAAAACCGTAAATATCTAGTCGGTGATCAGTTAACAGAAGCTGATATTCGTTTATTCACTACCCTAGTTCGATTTGATGCGGTTTATTATAGCCACTTCAAATGTAATTTCAAACGTATCGTGGATTATCCAAATCTATGGCGTTTTACACGTGAAATTTACAATCTTGAAGGAGTATCTGATACTGTAAATATGCAACATATTAAAGATCATTACTATATTAGTCATAAGACAATTAATCCAACAGGAATAGTTCCTAAAGGACCAGAACTAGATTTTAGCCTCTAATACACTCAAAGCCAGCCTTTTAAGGGCTGGCTTTGAGTGTATTATTTAATGTTATTTTAGATGAAGTCAAATTCCGTTCCGATATTTTGTTCAACGGCGCGACGGCATACAACCTCCGCTACGGCAACATCTAGTGCTCCTGTACCGATAGGTATACAAATAATTTTTTCGTTAGAATAATCTTCTAGTGTCACTTTATTAGCAGCTAACTCGCCTAAGGTACAATAAATATCATCTTCAGTCACTTTACCATCTTTTGTTAGAGATTTTAACACTCCACGGTGTAAAGCTTGGTCAACACGGTCAACGATAATTTTGTCCGCTGAAAGAATAACATCTTCACTTACCTCTTCAAAAGATCCCATAGGGAAAACGATTGTTCCCGGTTTAACCATTTCTTTTGTTATAAATGGTTCTTGTGCCGGTGTGAATGTAAATAATGCTTCATTATCTGTTGCTTCTTCAGGATGGTCCGGGTCTGCAATAATAATTTCGCCTTTAACAAAAGGTTCCATATCTGCTTTAAATTGTTCTGCAGTAGAACGTCGATGATTCCAAACAACTAATCGCTCAATATCAAATAAATCAGCAATACAAATGGTGGCTGTTCTAGCTTGTAAACCTGCACCAAACATTCCTACTGTAATAGAATCCTTTATACCAAGATATTTCAATGCTACTGCTGCCTGTGAACCAGTACGCATATTTGAAATATAAGAACCTTCCATTACAGAAGTAAATGTACCAAGTTCAGGATCAATTAACGTAATAAGTGCTGTAATATATGGTAAATTCATTTCTTTTCGTTTACCTGCAAAACCACCAACCCATTTTTGTCCACCAACTTTTAACCAGTCCACATAAGCTGGCATAGCATTCATAAACCCTTCATTTTGTGGCCAATTTCCTGTTTCACCTAAATCTAAGGTAACCTTCGTTGGATTCACAATCTCACCTAAGCCAAATCCTTCGAACGTCTTATCAACTACTTCATTAATTTCAGAAACCGTGATTAAACTCCTCACTTGCTCTTCGTTTAATAATCTTGTCATATGTGCCTCCTATACATTTAATTTCATTTGTGTTAATTGAGTGGTCAAATACAAAAAAATCAGAACACTCCTTATTTTCATTTTACACTAAAAATGAAATTTTCGCTGAGAATTTTTAAAAAGTAACTCATCTGATGATATTTCTACACATCCTGATAGTCATCTGATAACAAATATGAACTAATTGATAACGTTTATAATAAAAGAAGAAGTACAAGCTCCAATTTCAGCTAAGAAACTTGATAGAGTTAAAGAAGACGCAGCTCCAAATATTCTTACAGAAACACCAGAATCTACAGAACCAGTTGCTCGCTGCAAAGACAAAGACGAATAATTAAATTTTAAACTAAAAGACTCTGCTAAGTTTTTAACATAGCAGAGTCTTATTTCTTTTAAATAATATTACGGTTTTAAGATTGATTTACCGTTTCCAGATCGTGTTAATAGATCCTCATGTACTTTTTGAACTTCCCTTAAAGGGACACTTTCTCCAATAATAGGATTAATTACACCATGTTCTAACATGGCGATAATTCCAGCAGACGCTTCTGTGTAATCCTCTTCAGTTAAGTTTGGTAGCGAAGCACCTAGAACATTAATATTTCGGCTTAAAATGAGTCTAGGAGAGATTTCAATGGTGTCCCTAGCTCCTACGACTACAATTCTTCCTTTTGTTTTGATGGCTTGTAAATCTAGTTCTAAGTTTTTATTAGCTAAGAATTCAATAATAACATCTGGGCCCACTCCATTTGTATACTCACTTAACTGATCTAAATTGTTGTCATTCAAATGATTCATCGCGTAGTCAGCCCCATTATCTAAGATGGCTTGTAAACCTTCTTCGGTGCTTGAAGTTCCAATGACGGTTGCTCCAATGGATTTAGCCATCTGAACAGCAAGCGTTCCTACACCACCAGTTGCCCCATGGATAAAGACTGTTTCACCAGCTTTTAGATTCGCTCTTTGGAATAATATATGATAGGCAGTAAACCCAGGTATGCCTAGGGCAGCACCTTGTTCAAAACTGGCATTATCAGGTAAAGGCAACACGATATCTGAATCCACAACTACCTTTTCAGCATAAGTTCCAGATTGGTTCACTTTACGGAATGTTCCAACAAACACTCTATCTCCAACTTGAAAATTAGATACATCATCGCCTATCTCTTCGATGACTCCCGCCCCATCAAAACCAGGTGTAAATGGTAGTTCTGGAATAAATAGATTATAATTCCCAGTTAAGACATAAGATTCGTTAGGATTGACACCAACGGCTTCCATTATTATTTTTACTTGATTACGATCAATTTCTGGTTCAGTTACTTCTTTATATAGTAAATTATGATAGTCTCCGAATTCTTCAACCACTACAGCACTCATCTGTTTATTCTTGTTCATTTATACCCCTCTTTATCTTTAAATCTTAATAAAAAATACTTCTAAAAAGAAGTATTTTAGTAATTTATGCTAATTTACGTAAATCTTTTAACTCATTAATCTTAACGGATGGTGCACCATTCTCACTATATAAAAATTCACGTGGTGTAATACTGTTAGACATTGCAACGATTAATCGATCACGGTATGGCTCTGGTAGTTCATCAAAAAGTAATTGTTTGTCTGTAAGGTTTAATTGCATTCTAAGGGACTCAATCTCACCTTTTGATTTTAATTTATAAGAGCGAGTGGGAAGTTTTTCAGTGATAGTTCTTTCTTCGACTCTGTAGAAATAATTATCATCTCCATAGTTTATTTCCAATGCACCAGTATTCGTTCTTGTTTTAGTTACGTTTGAATATTTGTCTTTTTGAATTTCCCACCAGGTCTCAATACCTTTGACTGCTTCTTCTTCGGTTTGGTAACTACCATGTTCTTTGCGGATATTTTGTCTGCGATTAACCCAATAATTAGTAAATACTGTCTGATTCATAGAGTACCTCCTAGATTGTCTTGATAGCGTTATCATATGATACATATGGTATAAGGTCAAATAAATAGCCTTAAATATTATCTAATTTCCAGTAAATTGGCGTTTGTCCATCAGCCTCTAAGAGAGCATTAACTTTGGAGAATGGTTTGGATCCAAAGAAAGAATGTCTTGCCGAAAATGGACTCGGGTGTGACGACTCTATAATGAAATGTTTGTTAGTATTGATTAAATCTTTCTTTTGTTGCGCATGTCTTCCCCAAAGCAGAAAAACAACCGCATGATCTAAATCATTTAATGCTTCAATAGCATGATTAGTAACCTTTTCCCAGCCTTTATTTTTATGGGAATTGGGTGTGTGTGCTCTCACTGTCAAAACTGTATTTAACATTAAGACACCCTGTTTTGCCCATTTTTTTAAATAACCATGATTTACTGGAGGATATTTTAAATCATTTTCCAATTCTTTATAGATATTTCTTAATGAAGGCGGAATTTTAACTGTTTCTTTAACTGAAAAACTTAATCCATGTGCTTGATTTGGACCGTGATAAGGGTCCTGGCCGATGATGACGACTTTAACATCTTTGTACGGTGTCCACTCAAAGGCAGTCCAAATCTCTTCTATTGGCGGATAAACGATATGTTCTTCATACTCATCGATTAAAAATCGTTTTAAAGATTGATAAGATTCTGTGTTAGTAGCTTCTTCGATAATAGGTTGCCAATCATTTTGTATTTTTATCATTTTCTCCTCCTTAATATTATTCTATACCTTACATTAATTTACTCAATTTGTTAAACTTAAAGCATTATATAAATATAGAGGTGTACCATTGTCAAAAATAACATTTAGAAATGCAACATTAGAAGATGTAAGTCAAATTTTACAAATCTACCAACCATATATCGAGAATACAACTGTAACAATGGCCATCCAAGTGCCTACCATTGAAAATTATAAAAAAGTTATGCAAAAGATTATTGAGCAATTGGCTTTTGTAGTAGCTGAAATAGATCATGAGATAATTGGGTATGCTTTTGCTAATCACTTTCAAGAAAAGCGTCAAGCTTATAAATACACTTGTATTATCAATTTATACATCAATCCCTCCTACTATGGCACTGGTTTAGGCCAGCAATTATATGAGAACTTAGAACAGAAATTAAAACAAATTGGAATTGTTCAACTTTATTCGAATTTAACTGCAAGTAATATTGCTGGTTACCGTTTCTTACAAAAAAATGATTATACAGTAGTGGGTCAAATGCCTAAATTCGGCTATAAATTTGATGAATGGCATGACATCGTATGGATGGCAAAAACAATTCAGTCTAATACTTAAGAAAGCTCTTCTACAAACTAAATATATGTAAAAAATCTCGGGAATCATAGGTTCCGGGGATTTTTATTTTGTCTATAAGTTCAAAAGGTGTCTCTTCTTTCAAATATTTAATTACAGCCCGTTCTGGATAGTACAAGATGAGTTTTACTGGACGACGAACCAAGTTCACAGAGTACATGATATTATTTATTACATTTTTAAAAATTTTAAACGCAAACGGATTGAAAAAATAGAAAATTGAATCACTCGATTCAACAAGATAATCGTCAGCATAAGTATGTTTAATATAAATATCATTATTAGGTACTTTGAAGCGCTTTTGAAATTGTTTTTTGTTATTCTCTAATTCATCAAACGTCATTGGATGAAGTTCTATTCCTTTAACCGTAATACCAAATCGATAATGAACATAGAACAAAGCTCTCCCTGTTCCACAGCCCATATCAACGAAAACATCATCTTTTGATACAGTTAGATTATCAAATAATAGACTCAATACGTCATAATCCGTCGATTCTAAGCGATGGTAATCATAGATTGCTGCCTGCCAGTCACGTTCATTTGTCGTTTTTATATTTAATAAATTGTCCCATTCTTGGTTATTCATTTAATCACCTGAATTAAAAAACGGGCAAGAAGCCCGTTTAAATTTTTTATTTAAAATGTGTTAATTAGCGAGTTAAACCGAAGTATGCATTGATTCCGTTAACAAGCCCATTAATTAATTTCTTCTGATATGAAGGGTTAATTAATTTTCTAAATTCTGCATCATGATCTTGGAAACCTAACTCTACTAATGTAGCCGGAACGTCTGTCTTACGTGTAACGTGTAAGTTTTGCGCACGAGTTCCCATATCATTCGCTCCAGTAATCGCAACTAAGCTATTTTGGATAGCGTTTGCTAAACGTTTCCCTTCTGGAATAATGTCTGTTCCAATATGGTGATCAACTGTCTCATAGCCTTTTTCATCGATAGATTGATCGTGATATAAAGTTACGATACCATGAGCCGTATTTGGAATCGGCATTGCATTATGATGCACACTAATGTATGCATCAGGCATAATGCTATTTGGTTCTAAATGACGTTCATGTAAAGGAATTGTTTCATCGTATGTTCTTGATTCATAAACAATATATCCTTGATTACGTAAAATTGTTGATAGTTGAGAAGTGATGTTTAAGTTTAATTCTTTCTCTTCTCGATTATTCGCAGCTGAACCTGTTTCAGTTCCACCGTGACCTGCATCTAGGTATACAACATTCTTACCTTGTGGCACTTCTACAGAAGCAGATTTAGGAACATATCCTACGATACTTCCATTTGAATTTAATAATTCAATATATTTCGTTCCGCCTTTAACAAATTCACATTTAACTGTAAATCTTTGACCAAAATAATCAACAACATCGCTAGTACGACCTGCATAAGATAAAGTGTTTCTTAATGCTTGTGTTGTACCATTTAACTTCACATCGTAGTTTACTGATACAGGAGTTACTCCAGATAGATCAGGAATTGGTTGGTTGCTAGATCCTGAGTTGTTATTATTGTTTCCACCATTATTTGAACCTGTTGGTTTTGAAACAATTAATACGTCTCCTGAATATAAGTAATTGCTCGTTAAGTTGTTCCAATCTTTTAGATTTTGAACAGTGATACCATGTGCTGATGCGATTTTGTATAAGTAATCGCCTGATTTAACCATATAAGTTTTTGCTGGTGTTGATGGTTTGTTGTTATTGTCATTATTACCATTGTTTCCTGAATTATTTCCAGAATTAGATGGTTTAGAAACAACTAAACGGTCGCCTGGGTGAATTAAGTTAGATGAAAGGTTATTCCATTCTCTTAATTGCGCTTCAGTAATGCCGTATTGATTAGCAATTTTACTTACCCACTCACCAGATTTAACCACATGAACTTTAGAAGGTTTATTTGTATTGTTATTTTCTTCTTTTTCTTCTTCTTTATCATCTGGTTTTGGAGCTGGAGTTGTTGAATTTGGTTTAGAAACAACTAACACATCACCTGAATAAATATAATTACTTGTTAATTTATTCCAGTCTTTTAAGTTTTGAACTGAAATTCCATAACGACTAGCGATTGAATATAAGTAATCGCCTGATTTAACCGTATGTGTTTTAGCAGTTGTCGTCTCTGGTTTATTACTTTCGCTGACACTTTCATTACCAGTGTTTGAATTTCCTGAATTATTAGGATTTGAAACAACTAAACGATCGCCTGGGTGGATTAAGTTAGATGATAAGTTATTCGATGATTTTAATTGTTGGTCAGTGATTCCATACTGAGCTGCAATCTTACTTACCCATTCTCCTGCTTTTACAACGTGAACTTTTTTAGTTCCAGAATTTTCATTACTGTTATTGTTATTATCGTCTGGTTTAGGTGCAGGTGTCGATGTGTTTGAACCTGGTTTTGCAACATTTAAAACATCACCAGAGTAAATATAGTTATTAGATAACTTATTCCAGTCTTTTAAGTTCTGAACAGTTACACCGAAACGACTAGCGATTGAGTATAAGTAATCGCCTGATTTAACCGTATATGTTTTTGCTGATTCTGTGTTTCCTGAATTATTAGTGTTCTCAGAGTCATTATTTGAATTCCCTGAGTTACTGTTTCCGTTATTCTTAGCAGACGCAGAAACGACTAAACGATCTCCTGGATGGATTAAGTTTGATGATAATTTATTCCAAGATTTAATTTGAGCTGCTGTCACACCATATTTTTGAGCAATTAAATTAACTGACTCTCCCGCTTTAACGATGTGAACATTTGTCGTTGAAGTGTTTCCAGTTGAATTGTTATTATCATTTTCAATTGGTGTCGGTTTTGGTGCAGGTGTTCCTGCTTTAGAAACATTCAGGACGTCACCAGAATAAATATAATTGCTAGTTAAGCCGTTCCAATCTTTAATGTTTTGTACTGATACACCATGTTTAATAGCGATTGCGTATAATGAATCACCAGATTTTACAGTATAAGTTGATCCTGTAGCCGTTGCTGTATTTGTGTTATTAGACACAACTGGTGGTGTATTTGTTTCAACTTCAGTGTTATTAGAATTTTGTGTCTCATTTGGAGGAGTAGAAATTTCTTCATTTTGTGCACTTTGACCCACTAATAAACTTTGACCTGGAAGTATAATATCGTTATTTAAACCATTAATTTCTTTAAGTTGCCCCAATGAAAGGCCATGACGGCTGGCAATTGAATATAAAGTATCGCCAGATTGAACAACATATGTTGATGAAATTTCTTGTGCTGCTACGATTGATTGTGATCCACCAATGGCAACAAGCGCTGCTAATGAAAGTGAAACAGTAATCCATTCCCCTTTACGTTTGCGCATTAATTTTCTCTCCAAAATGAACACTCCTCAGATTGTAGTAATGTATATTTCAATTGTAACATGTTTTGATTACCAAAACGACTAGATTTATTACAAATATTAATAGATTAATTATCCGCTTTAGCAAAGCGATTCTCAAGTAAATTCATAAGTTGTGAAATTGTGAATGTCATAATGAAATATAACAGTGCCGCAAATAATAACGGTGCAAAAGTTGTATACGTTGCCCCTCTAACAGTATCCGAAGCAAACATTAAGTCTTTGATTCCTAAAACAGACACAATTGACGTTTCTTTAATTAATACAGCAAACTCATTACCAATCGCTGGTAAGATGTTTTTAATCGCTTGTGGTAAAAGTACTTTTCTAAAAGCTACCCACTTAGGTAAACCAAGTGCTCTGGCTGCTTCTGTTTGACCTGTATCGATTGATTGAATACCACTACGCATGATTTCTCCCATATAAGCAGTAGAGTTAATGGTTACAGCTAATACTGCAGAGATGAAATCATCCAAATAAATATTGAACATTGGAAGTCCGAAATAAACTAAATAAACTTGAACAAGTAATGGCGTCCCACGAATAATCTCTACATAAACACGCGCAATCGTGCTAAGTATTTTGTTTGATGAAATACGCATTAAAGCTAAGGTAGCTCCGAAAGGTAATGATAAAACGACTGTAACGAATGCTAATTGTATTGTGTACCATGCTCCATTTAAAAATAGCGGGTAATATTCTTGAATAATATCCATAAGTATCTCTCCTCTTAAATTTTATAATAATGATCAAACTAATAATTAAACTGTCTGTGTGTATACAAATATACAAAAAAAGTCTCTATTTTTAATGCATAACATTAAAAATAGAGACGAAATATCCGTGGTACCACTCTGTTTAATTGACATAATCAATTCACTTACTTATAACGCGTATGCGATATTAGCTACTATAAGTTCACTAATATGTCTATTAAGTGCGGTTCAGTAAAGTGAATCTTTGTAGCCTTTCACCGTTTGCTACATCGCTTTTAGTTCACACAAACTTACTCTCTTAAATCTTCGACGACTATTTAATTTAGAATAATATTAAAAGAATGAGAATTGTTTGTCAACCTAAATTCTTATTAATACTAAGAATATTATTAGATTAATCCGATTTTATTAGGCATTAACGAACGATGCAATTTCTTCTTCGGTCATAGAACTATCACAACGGACTTTTACATCGTTTCCATCAGCAAATAGGATACCTGGAACTGTCGGTACACCGTATTTTTCACGGAAGTCTTTTAATTCATCAGTATAATCAGGATGTTCTGAATTTACAAAATTCACCTTAACTTTTTGCTCTGTACTTACTTTATGAAGTTTAGGTGCAAATTTGCGGCAATATGGACATGTGGGACGTCCGATAAATACCACAGTACCTTCTTCATTAGAAAGTAATTCATCTGCTTCAGTCGGAGAAAGCTCCGTAAAGTCTTGTACGATTTCTAAAAATACATTTTCTTCTGCTGTCATATTAATAACCTCTCTTTCATAAGTAAATAGTACCTTAAATCTGGCCTTTAAACCAATTTTATTGCTCAATCTAATTCAATATCTTGAAGTGTTTCTCTTTTTTTACGCTTTATACGAAGGGTCGTAAATAATAAAATTAAGCCAATAACTAAGATGATTATTGCGATAATTGTCATCGGTTTTCTTTCACCAGTCGAAGGTAATTCGATATTACCTTTATTTGTTTTTTCACCTTTGTTCTCTTTATTTTTATTATTCATCGAATTTGATGCACTTGGTTTAGGAAGATCTTTTATATTTGTATTACTTCGAACATTTGAAAGCTGGTCTTTTAAAGATTCTAGATGATCATTCGGTACTACCAAGTTATCAGGGACTTCGTCTAAGGTTTCATCTAATGTTAATTCATCATTACTTTCTGAATCTATTTCTGAAGTTGACTCTCCACTTAAGGCTTCTTCTAACGCATGTGATGAAATATCTTTTTGAACATATTCATCATAATAGCCAGACGAACTCATCGAGTTTGTAACCCACTGTTGTGAGCTATCGTCAAAAAATACTAGTTTCACTTGATATCTTTGGTGGATACTACGTACTAAATTTACGGCTTCTTCATTCGTATGCATATTCGAGTTTAGATAATTGACAAGTTCGCTCTTTATTAACTCAAAAGCCTCTGTGTTAATGCTATAAATATAATTCCATTGATTCTCTTTTAAGTTGATGACTTTTTGATAACTCTGTATAAATTCATCTTTGTTATTATTTTTTATAAATGCTCTTTGTGCATATTGAGCTAATGTTTCTATATCAATTAAACTTAACTCTTTAGCATAACTATATGTTTCATAGGCTAGATTATCTAAAACGATATTTGGTTTATCCGCTAAAGCATTTTCTAAAGCTTGTTGATCTAATTGCTCACTATATAGTCGATAAATATCTTCAAAAGCAACTTTACGATAAGCTTTAGCAACTATCTTTTCTAAATATGTATCAATTTGAACGAGATAATCATTTAAAGACTTTTGGCTATTCAGTAATATCTGGTCAGTTGATAAATATTCAGATGAATACGGATATAATTGACACTCATTGTAGGCGGCTTTTGATTGACTCGTGTTTTCTTTACTAGCGTGTAATTCATTTAGTGTAAAATTCAAATTAGAATAGTTTTGTTCTACGACATTACGATCGGCAATTAATTGGTTTAATGCAACTTGAATTTCTTGGATATAGGCTTGCCATTCCAAGACTGATTCATGACTTGCAACAAGATTTAATTGTTCTTCTTCACTTAAATATATAAACTCAGGGTCCAATTCAGATTGAAGTGCATATACCTCTTCGATAACGATGAGTAGTTGTGAATTTGCCCAATCTAGGGAGTCTATTTCCCCGCTTTCTAACAAAGCAATATAATTATTAAGCTCGTTATATTGTGCTTGAACTAACTGTAATTCCGCTTCAACTTCTTCAATTGTTCCATTTATTGATTCGGCTTCGAGACTTTCATCCGTTGGATTTTGTAATATGTTTAAACAATCTTCTAGTGAAATCGATTCATAATTAATATCCTGAGTAACAATATAAGGATCCGGCGCTTCCTGTGCGAATATTGAACCAAAAGAATTAAGTAATAAATTTAATAACGTCATTGATATGATTATTTTTTTCATAAATAACACCTCCATATATAAATACGTAAAAAAGTATCATTTCCATTATTTTATTTATTGACTTAATTAACAACTTTTCAAATTGCTATTTTAGACAACAAAAAAACAGTTAGTGAAATCGATTTGCTTTCACTAACTGTTTAAACTATCTCTATTAGTCTAAGTATTCAACTACTTCTACTTTATTAGTATAATATCGCATTCTTTGTTCTAATTCAGCATACAACTCACTGGCTTGAGCTAAGCCATATTCATCAGCATCTGCTAAAGGAACTACAGAGTATACCGGAGTCTCTGGCATACCGAAATTAAAGGTCGGCATGAATCGCATTGAATCTAAGACAACTTCACCATTACCAAGTTTATTAAATGTATATTCGGTAATACCTCCGACTTTTGTGTCAATTTCATACTGTCCAGTTAAAAAGTTCCCGTGTGAGAACATTCCTGCTTGGCTCTCATTATAATTAATAAATGGTTGTAAGACATGCGGGTGTCCGCCTAGAATAAAGTTTGCTCCAGCATCACGCGCTGTTTGCATAACTTCTAATTGCCACGTATTAGGTAAGTAATCATACTCATTTCCCATATGGAACATGACAACTGACACATCCACTTCCGTATTCAGTTGCTCAACTTCAAGTGGAATTAAATCCAAATCAATGAGTGATAATAAATATTCTTGATCTTCTGGGAGATAGTTTCCATTCGCATCATTAGCATAAGACAGAAAACCAACGGACATATCTCCTACTTCGATGATGCGAGACGTATTGTAATCTTCCCATGACTCATAACTACCTACATGCATCATATCACGCTCTTGTAAGGCGTTAATTGAAGCATATGCCCCGTCTGCACCTAAATCAAGTGAATGGTTCGTTGCATTATTAACAATATCAACCCCAGCGTTTTGAAGTGCATCAATAATCTCTTCAGGTGAATTAAAAGCTGGGTATGTTGAAGGTCCAAAGACACTTCCCGCTGTGATCATCTCTAGATTCGCAGTTGTAATATCCGCATTCTCTAAATACGGTCTAACCCCATCAAACATATGATCAAAACTATAACCATCCCCAGTATCCGCATCATAATAAACCGTATCATGAACTAATACATCTCCAATAGAGCGAATTGTTACAGAATCAACCACTTCATAATCACTACTAGATCCATTCTCTTCAGAAGTGTCAACCACTTCTTCACTGCCAACTTCTTCGGACTCAGCAACCGATTCCCCCTCTTGGCTAGCCGATTGGCAGCCTAAAACGAGAAATGTTATACCGAGAAATAAACTTATTAATTTTATGTTATTTAATCTTTTTTTCAACATTCACGCATCCTTATTCGAATTCTATCAGTAAATCTCCTGCTGTAATTTGATCTTGTTCTTTCACATAGATGCTTTTTATTACCCCAGCTTTAGGTGCTTGAATCGCATTTTCCATTTTCATTGCTTCAGTAATAATTAATACATCATTTTGTCTTACATGATCGCCTTCTTTAACATTTACCTTAAATACAGAACCAGGCATTTGTGCTCCGACATGATTCAGATTTGAACGATCTGCCTTTGGACGAGCTACTGATGATAAATCAACATTATTATCAATAATTTCTACTTGTTCAGGCATTCCATTTAGATTGAAATAAACAATACGTGTGCCATTTTCTTTAAGCGGTCCAATACTTGTTAATTCTACTAAGAGTGTTTTACCAGGTTCGATATCAACGACAATACGTTCATTTAACTTCATACCGTATAAGAAGGTTGGTGTATCAATTATATCAACTTGACCAAAATCTTCAATAAAGTTTAAATATTCTCTAAATACTTTAGGATACATTCCTAGACTCAACATTGAGTTCATATCCACATCTTTATAAAGCTTTTCATTCAATTCTTCTTCGGCTTCTTTGAAGTCGAAAGGTGCTAAGTGATTCCCTGGTCGATCGGAAATCGCTGTTTCACTTTTTAGAACTACTTTTTGTAATTCTTTATTCATACCACCCGCAGGTTGGCCAATCTCTCCTTTAAAGAAAGAAATAACAGATTGTGGGAAGTCTAACGCCTCGCCTTGCGCAATAACAGATGATTCGTCTAAATCATTTTGAACCATGAATAAAGCCATATCTCCTACAACTTTAGATGATGGTGTCACTTTTACAATATCTCCGAATAAGAAGTTCACACGGTGATACATATCTAAGACAGCGTCATAACGATCGCCTAGCCCTAAGGATTGTGCTTGCATACGTAAATTACTATATTGACCACCTGGCATTTCATAATCATAGACTTTTGTCCAAGCAGTTGTTAAATCACTTTCAAACGGCGTGTAATACTTACGTGTTTCTTTCCAATAATTTTGCATGATATCATTCGCTTCAACGTCCACGTTAATATTACGGTCAAGGCCTAGACGTGTATAGTACAAGGCATTCGCATCTGGCTGTGAATTTTGACCCGATAGAGCTGCATTAGCAGTATCCACAATATCCACCCCAGCATCAATCGCTCTTGAGTAAATAGCTACACCAGTACTTGTCGTATCATGTGTGTGTAAATGAATCGGTAGTGATACCTCTTGTTTCAATGCAGAGATAAGTTGGTAAGCTGCCTCAGGCTTTAAGACACCAGACATATCTTTAATCGCAATTGTATGAACACCAAGTGCTTCCAATTCTTTTGCCATATTTACGTAATAATCTAATGTATATAGGCTTGATCGTTGTGGGTTCAAAATATCCCCTGTATAACAGATTGTTCCTTCGACTATTTTTCCAGTCCCTAACGCTGTTTCAATTGGGAATTTTAACGCTTCTAACCAGTTTAGTGAATCAAAAATCCTAAAGACATCGATGCCCTCTTGAGCACTTGTTTTAATAAACTGTTTCACTAAATTATCTGGATAGTTCTTATAACCTACCGCATTTGAAGCACGCAATAACATTTGGAAAGGAATATCCGGAATTACTTGACGTAAGTCACGCAATCTTTGCCATGGACTTTCTTTCAAGAAGTTATAAGCGACATCAAACGTTGCTCCTCCCCACATCTCTAATGAGAAGTAGTCACGCATTGTTTCATTCATAAATGGCGCAATTTCACGCATATCTGTCGTTCTTAAGCGTGTCGTTAAAACAGATTGATGTGCATCACGAAGTGTTGTATCTGTTAGTAAAGTATTCTTAGTTCCAAGAATAGCTTTAGATACAGCTTCAGGTCCTTGTTGATCTAAAATCTGTTTAAATGACAAAGCTTTCTCGTCGTGTGGCTTTGTCCAAACATCCCCTGGTGTACTGAATGATTCACGGTGAATATTTGTACGGTGACCTTTAATTTTTGGCACTTGTCTCAATTCAAAGTGAGGTTTTTCAGTTTTTTCAATCCCTGGGAAGCCATTGACAGTGACATTCGCAATATACTTCAATAGTTTATTCCCGCGGTTTCTTGGAGGTATAAAATCGAATAATTCCTTATGCGTATCAATGAATGACACATCATATTCACCAGAGACAAATTGTGGGTGTTTAATAATGTTTTCAATGAAACGAATATTTGTTTTGAGACCCACGATACTCATCTCTTCTAAAGAGCGTCTTAAGTTAGCAATGGCGCCATCTTTGTGAATTGAATACGTTGAGATTTTAACAAGTAATGAATCATAGTAAGGGCTAATATTCGCCCCACTATAAGCGTCACCAGCATCTAAACGAACACCAATCCCACCAGGAGAACGGTAACCGATGATCTTACCAGAATCTGGTGCAAAATTATTTAAAGGATCTTCTGTCGTTACACGCGCTTGAATAGCGAAACCATTTAAGTGAATATCTTCTTGGCTTGGGAAACCGATGGCTTGATCAAATAATGCTTCACCATCCGCAATTAAAATTTGCGTACGAACAATATCTAAACCAGTCACTAATTCTGTAATGGTATGCTCCACTTGAACACGTGGATTTACTTCGATGAAGTAGAATTCATTTCCTGAGACTAGGAATTCCACTGTACCGGCATTAATATATTCGATATGATTCATTAATTGAAGCGAAGCATCTGTTAATTTTTCACGCATTTCCGAGCTTAAATTAAATGAAGGTGCTACTTCAACAACTTTTTGATGACGACGTTGAATCGAGCAGTCTCGTTCATATAAATGCACGACGTTGCCATGTGTATCTCCTAAAATCTGTACTTCAATATGTTTTGGTTCATTAATGTACCTTTCAGCATACATGCGGTCATCACCAAAAGAATTTTTTGCTTCGGATTTCGCACGGTCATAGGCACTTTCAATCTCATCTTCAGACGCCACAATACGCATCCCTTTACCGCCACCACCGCTGACAGCTTTTAGCATAATCGGATAACCATGTTCACTCGCGAAGGCTTTAACATCTTCTAATGAATTATCATCTGTCACAGTACCTGGAATGATTGGCAGTCCTGCAGCAATAGCCGTTTCACGCGCACGCGTTTTATTCCCGAACATTTCTAAATGTCGAAGTTCAGGACCGATAAAGATAATACCTTCTTCCTGACAACGTTTCGCAAACTCATAGTTCTCACTTAAGAAGCCATAGCCCGGATGAATCGCATCAATGTTTTTCTCTTTAGCTAAAGCAATAATACCTTCAATATCTAAATAAGCCCCCGTCGGACTTAACGTCTCGCCTACCAAATACGATTGGTCTGCTTTTTGTCTATGCAGCGACCCGATATCTTCTTTAGAATAAATCGCTACCGTTTCAATTCCTAATTCTTTACACGCACGGATAATTCGAATGGCAATTTCACCGCGGTTGGCTATTAATATCTTGTTAATTTTATTCATTTACTCAACTCCAATTTGTTTGCTATTTAATTCCAAATATTTAATGATTCATTTTGAGCCCGATCCTCAGCCTCTCTTAAAAGCGTCTCATAAGAATTATTAGGCGGATTGACATATCTCACTCGAGCTAATCCTTCTTCCAATAAGGCTTCATTCATTAACACATCATCACTATACACATAGGCTAATATCCGATTGTAATTATCTGTAGGTGGACCGACATCCAGTTCGATATATACTTGATCCGCTTCCTTTAGATAAGTTTCATTCATTTCTTTAGCTTCCTGAGCAAATGGTGCAGGATCACCACTATCATAATTCATTTCTGGTGTATCGATGATTAAGTATCTAACGGGAATTTCATATCCATTCAAATCAATTCGCATGGTGTCTCCGTCATTTACAGAAACAAGATCCACTGGAATCTTTTTCAATGTCGGTAATACTTCAAAATTCTCTCCGTTAAATTCACTTGAAATAACTTCCGCGTCTTGATTATCAATGACTGTATTGGATGAATCAAAATTTAATAAATCAGGTGCAAAGAATAAAACTAAAATAATAACGATGGCTGATAAGCTGATACCCATTTTATTATTTCGATTCCCTAACTGCTTTAATAATCGACGTAAGAGTGATTTATTATTCAAGTAAGCCCTCCGTTCTATTAGGTTAAATATACAGTAGCTATTATATCATAATTATTAGACTAGTTTACTCTTTTATTAGTAAATTTTAATCTTAAAGCATTTAATGTTTGATGTAGTCAAAAACCCCCAACAAAAATTTTTGTTGAGGGTTTATAAATAGAAAATGGTTTATAATAAAACACTTTCTTCATCTGGTGTTTGACGCACTTCTACTTTAGTCCCTTGCTCTGAGATTGATGCCAACCAATTAATTTGTTTACTATTCAATGAGACTCCAGGTGCAATTGTTTTTCCTCCACCTGTTGGAGCCACACTCGATAAAGTTACTAATGGGATTGAAAAACCAAGATTCATAATAATTTTCAAATCTGCAATTGTTTCAAAGATTAGTATCGGATGTTTTTCTGAATCTAATTTATTTAGCATTTTAATGGCCTTACTCATACTATAATAACGACATGTAATCCCATCCGGCACCGACATATCTAATAGACCTTGTTGCATTTTATTTTCTGAAAGTTTGTCATTTACGACAATAATAAGATTACTCTTGACTTCACTACACCAGAGTTCGGCTACTTGCCCATGGAGAAAATGATCGTCAATTAGAGCCATTCTTACATTAGACATTGCATCTCTTTCCTTTCTAAATTTACATTCAGCGGATATGTTACGCCACTTAAGAACTAAGTGCAATACTTTTCCATTAAAATACACAAAAAATTCGATTTAGTTTGATGAAATCGGTAAAAAGAAATCACTAATTAAGATAATCATTAGTAAAGAATTAAATTTTAAGGTATAATGTTATCTGAACTAATAACTAAAATGGGTAGAGGTGAAAAAATGTACTTGAAAACAACGTCAAATAACCATTCTGAGTTTTACACAATTATGGATGAGTCTTCCATTTCAAAATCTAAAAAGACAAATAGACGGATGCAAATTCAAAAGAGTGATTCTGAGTTATTTTTCCGTTTTAATCAATCAGTGCGGTTAACTTCTGATATAGGGCTTGCCTTAATTGTGTTAACTACTACACCTGAAGATGAAGCAAGTTATCAGGAATTTATCTTAACTAATAGTATTGATTTAGTCCCAGGTGTCTATTTTAACACACTCGCTATCACAGAAGAATGTAGTATTTTTATGGAACCGCTTGGGAAGGATTCTCCTAAGACAGTCCCTACAGCTAAAAAAATTGCGATTCGAAAATACGAACCAAAACTAATGATTGAAAAACTACATACTTTGTTCTATCAAATTAAGATGGCGCCTTTCGAAAGCTTATCTATTCCAGGAGATTATTATGAACTTATTATTGTTGATCAAGGTGAGTTAATTCATCACATTGATGATGCGGAGTATATTGCTAAAAAGAATGATTGCTTTATCTATCAACCAGGACAAGTTAGAAAACAAAGTATTACTAAAGATGGAGTAACGTCTTATTTATCAATTATATTTGACGCAAAGGGGCTAACTCCTACAGCAACGAATCAAATCATACACTTAGGTTCTCAAAACACAGCTTTAATTGAACGAATCATTGAATTATCAAACATTACAACCAATGGTAGATATACGGATGATGAAGTGTTATTAAACTTAAAATTAATTCTACTTAAAATTGTTCAAGGTGAAGCGAATCATACCGAAAAACCAACCACATCGATGCGCGAAAACTATGAAAGTGAATTATTCCAAGCGATGGTAGATTTCTTGGATGCGCATGTTGAAGACCAAAACCAAGTGAGTGATTTAGTTGAACATTTCTCATTATCAAGATCAACCATTCAATCATTATTTAATAAATACGCAAATACGACACCAAAAAATTATATAAATACAATTCGATTAAACAGAAGCAAACAAATGATTCAAGAAACTCAAATGACCTTATCACAAATAGCTGATTATCTAGGCTATGGTTCGATTCAATACTTCTCTCGGGCATTTAGTAAGGAATTTGGTTTAAGCCCTTCTAGCTATGCTAAATCGATTGTTTAAACAATTAAAACTTGCACTAATAATAAAAATTCCACTCCTTAAGTTATTGACTAACTTTAAAGAGTGGAATTTTTTAAATTATTAAGCTAATTTTGCTAATAAATCTGGACGGAAACCGTTAAAAGGCTCTTCCCCATCGATTTCAACTACAGGGAGTGATTGAAAGCCTAATGATTTAATATGATTCAGTGCTTCCTCATCAGCAAACACATCTAGAGTAGAATAATCGACACCTTTATCATCTAAATATTTTTTTGTAAAGTTACATTGCATACAATTTGGTTTTGAATAAACAGTAATTTTTGACATGGATATGACCTTCTTTCTTTGAACTAATATACTCATCATACTGTATTTCCAAACAAAAAACAACTACATGTTGATCGCTTTATTAAATGCGACACAATATATAGTTGTTTTACTTAAAAATGATAATATTTAAACTAATTCATTCTGAATGGATAAACGGTCTCATGATGACCGACATAATCCGTAAAGTATAATTTAAAATTATATTTATTCTGGTAAGTTTGGACTAATTTGTATAATTCGTCTTCTTGGCCTTTTTCTTTTATTTCACTGAAATGACCAATAACTACAAACTTCATTCTATCCAAAATATTCAATAAATCAAGTTGTGAAAAGTAGCTGCGCATTTTATTAATATCTCCTGACTGACCTTCAAGAAGTAAGCCTTCTGCATTTGCAATATTAAAATATGGTGTCCCAGCTAATTTTAAATAGCATCGGATATTTCCACCGATAATAAGCGCACTTTCATCAATTTTGTTTGGTGTTGTACTCCCTCTATCAATCCGTTCATTATTAAATAGCACACGTTTAAAACTATCTTTTGCAATGCCTGATTTGTCTTTGACAATATTAGTTGCTAAAAAGTTTACAGCTTTAACGTTTGTTTTTAATAATAATGCATTAATAATCACTGTATTATCACTATAACCTAAATAAAATTTATCAGAGATAGACTCAATTGCTCGCCAATCATCTTCAGTAAATTGGTTTAATACTTCTAACGCTAAGTCTCCTCCTGATAAGTCGAAAATAGCTTTGATATTAGGCTCTATCAAGGCATTGTATAATTCTTTTTTTCGGTAAGTAGCGTCATGTGTTTCATTATTAATCGGATCTATGTATATAGTAGGGCTTATATTAACTTTGAGATTAAATTCATTAACCAAACAATCATATAAAGATGTTATCTTTAATCTTACTTGTTCATCTAAGTCTAGTCCGTTTGAACAGCCAAGCAAGATGACTTCATCATCAGAATTCAGGTGCATATTATCATCACTTTCTATATCAAGTTCTTTTAAGAAGCATTTGCTTCAATCTCTACTAATTTTTCCATAAGTTCGTGCAAATGTCCAATTTCTAAACTAGCAATTTCTTCTTTGCTATATACATTCGCAATTTTTCCTTGATGGAGGACAATAATTCGGTCACCATATTTAATTGCGTCTTGCATATGGTGGGTAATCATTAAAGTAGTTAAATTGTTTTCTGTTACCATTTTGTGTGTCATTTCCATGACTTGTTTAGCTGTACGTGGATCTAACGCTGATGTATGCTCATCTAATAATAATAGTTGTGGCTTTTGAATCGTTGCCATCACTAAAGAGATGATTTGTCTCTGTCCACCAGATAAATATTCTATGGGTAAGTCTAAGCGCTTCTCTAAATCTAAATTAAACTGAGAAATATACTCTGCCATTTCAGCTTTATTTTCAGCATTTAATGATAAAGAAAAACCGCGTTTTTTACCACGTTTACTTGCTAACATTAGATTCTCAAATACTGACATTCGAGGAGCCGTCCCCATACTTGGATTTTGAAACACTCTTGCTACAATACTGGCACGCTTAATTTGAGGGATTTTTGTAATATCTGTATTATTTAATAAGATACTTCCTTCATCGGGTTCGATATGCCCTGTAAGCGCATTAAATAACGTCGACTTTCCTGCTCCGTTTGTTCCTATAATAGCAATAATTTCACCTTGTTTTACAGAGAGAGTAATATCTTCTAACCCTTTGACAATATCTCCAGTTCTTCGTTGAAAAACTTTGGATACATGGTTTAATTCTAAATAATTTTCCGTCATGATTACACTCTCCTTCCTATAATTTCCCTAGTTTAGCTTTATTTAAGCCCATTTTCTTAGAGATAGCTGGTAATGCTAGGAATATAGCTAATACTAAGGCTGAGATTAATCTAAAGTCGTTTGGATTAAAGCCTAATTGAAGTACAAAGACAATAATTAAGCGATAAATCACTGATCCGACAACAATTGAAATAAAACGTCCAGATAATTTCATTTGTTTTCTAAAGATAACTTCTCCGATAACAATTGAAGACATTGCAACAACTACCGTTCCTGTACCCATCTGAACATCTGAGAATCCATTATCTTGGGCAACTAATGCTCCACTTAGTGCAATAAATCCATTGGCAAACATTAATGCTAATCGTTTCATTGTATTAGTTTTAATTCCAAAGGAAGCTGCCATGATTTCATTATCACCCGTTGCAATAATCGCTTGTCCTAAATCGGTCTTAAATAAATAAGTCATAAAAAGGATAACAAGTAAAACAACAATTAAGCCAACAATTGCTCGTTGATATTGGACACTTTCAATAACTTCACTTAAGTAACTATATATCGTATCAAAACCACGTAAGCTTAAATTTGGACTCCCCATTACCCGTAAGTTTATCGAATAAAATCCGGTCAGTGAGATGATACTTGCAAGTAAGGCAGGGATATCAAAATACGTTGTTAATAACCCAGTCACTAAACCAGCTAACATTCCTGTGATAATTGATGCAAATGTGGCGATAATTGGGTTGACACCCATTGTAATTAATGTAACCGCCGAAGCAGCGCCCAAAGTGAATGATGCCTCGCTAGTTAAATCGGCAAATCGTAGGATTCTGAAACTAATATAAAGTCCCAATCCCATAATTCCCCATAATATACCTTGATAAACTGCACTAAAATAAATACTCATACTAACAACTACTCCTCACCTAAACGGTCCTTAATATCCATCACTTCAGAAGCAAGCTCTTCTGGTACTTCAATACCTAAACGATCAGCTGTTTCAAAGTTAATCACAGGTTGTAATTCATCTAAAAATCGCACGGGTGTCTCACCTGGATTTGCACCATCGATGATTTCTTTGGCAACATCTGTTGCTAATAATCCGATATCTTTCTGGTTAATTGCTACAGCTGATAATGCCCCTTGCCCTACCATCACGTCAACCGTTGTAAATACTGGAATTCCAGCTGCATCTGTTGCATCTAATAAAGTTTCAAAAGCACTTGCAATCGTATTATCTGAACCAACATAGATTGCATCGACTTCGCTAGCTAAAGTTTGAGCCACTAATTGCATGTCCATTGTAGAAGCAATTCCTTCAATTTGAACTTCTAAGCCCATTTCTTCTGCAACCGCTGCTGCTTGTTCAGTTTCTGCCAATGAATTGTCTTCACTTGTTGTATAGATCATACCTACTTTTTGCACATCTGGTTGTAATTGTAATAATAATTCAAATTGATCTTCATATGGTACTGCATCACTTGCACCAGTAATGTTTTCGCCTGGATTTTCTAAATCATCAACAATTCCTGCTGAAACAGGATCAGTGACCCCGGTCATAATAATTGGAATATCTGATGTCACATTTTGAAACGCTTGTGCTACCGGAGTCGTAATGGCGAAAATCATATCAGGCTCTTCCGCCACTACACTTTGAGCGATCGTTGAGAGGATGTTTAAATCTCCTTCAGCGTTTTGGTAATTAATCGTTAAGTTTTCACCTTCAGTATATCCGTGTTCCGCTAGCCCATCATAGACACCTTGTCGGATATCATCGAGTGAACTATGCGTAACTAATTGAACAACCGCTACATCTAATGAATCTTCTTGAGCGAAAGCCTCTTTTGTTGTTGTACTTGATACAACGACTAATGCCAGTGCAACCATTGCTAAGATAAGTTTTTGTAATTTTTTCATTTTTATTCTCCTTTTATATAAAAAACAGCCGACACATACAATCTATGTGTCAGCTTAATAAAGCATAAAAAAAGACCACATAGATTGTAAGACTACAAACTCTATGTGGTAAACTGGATTAAGAGCCACATAGATACAGTTTCAGTTAAATTCAAACTGGGCTGTATCCATGGAACAGATTCCAAGTCTACAACCTATCTACGCCAGCTTTGCCAGATTAAATTAATTTTGTTGTTAACTTGGTTCGTCATATTCATTGGCCCCTTTCGTATTTGTTAATACAATGATACAACCTCGTCAAATATATGTCAACCATTTCTATTCTTTTTTTAATCTTTCTTTAATAATCGGCTACGTTTTGATAATTAGTAATTTAAGCTTATTTAATGTACAATAATAGTCTAGTAAAATCATGTTATTAAAGGGGGTTTGGTTGATGTCATTTGATGGCTTTTATACACACAAAATTACAGAAGAGCTAACTTCCAAACTAAAAAATGGACGCATACATAAAATTTATCAACCGTTTGAACAAGAATTACAATTCGTTATCCGATCAAATCGTACCAATTACCGAATGGATGCTTCGATTCATCCAACCTACTATCGCTTACACCTGACTGAGGAGAAATCGAATAACCCACAACAAGCACCTATGTTTTGTATGTTATTACGAAAACATCTGGAAAATGCAACGGTATTGGATATTCGTCAACATGAAAATGACCGAATCATCACATTTGAATTAAGTGGTCGCGATGAACTGGGTGATCTACAAAGTTATTTACTTATCTTTGAATTAATGGGTCGTCACAGTAATATTATATTGGTTAATCCAGTTACGAATAAAATCATTGATTGCATTAAACATATTCCGCCAAGTATGAATAGTTTTAGAAGTTTACAACCAGGTGCTGAATATATCTTACCACCTAAGAATGAAAACCAAGAAAACATCTTACAATTAAGTGAAGCTAAATTAAACGAGTTCGCGACTGAAAACCAAGAATTACTCGCAACAGGTAAAGCATCTAAAGTGATTCAAGGGATGTCTGGTCTCGCTAGTAAACAAATTACCGCGTGGATAAATGATGACCAGTTGACAGCGTATCAAGCCCTTGAAAAATATTTACACGAGTTAAAGACAGGCCAACCCGTCATATTTAGAACTGACAATCAAATGAATTTTTACGCAATGGATCTGCCCTATCTTAAAGGTGAACGAGATTATTATGAATCATTAAGTAGATCACTGGATGTCTTCTATAATCAAAAAGTTCGTTTAGATCGAGTTAAGCAATTATCTGGTGATTTGATTCAACGAATTAAACAAATCATTGAAAAAAATTATCATAAATTAGAGAACTTAGAAAAAGACCGACAAGTCGCTCAAGATGCGGATACTTATCGTCTAAAAGGTGAATTAATCAATGCCTTTTCGTATCAAATCGAAAAAGGTCAATCTTCTACCGTTGTAGCTAATTATTACGATAACAATGAACCTTATACCATTGAATTAAATCCTAGAAAGACACCGTCAGAGAATAGTCAAACTTATTTCAAACGCTATACCAAATACCGTGACTCATTACGTTTTATTGAAAAACAAGAAAAATTAGCACAGCAAGAAATTGAATATTTGGATTCAGTCCTTGTTCAACTTGAACAAGCAGAAATTGAAGACATTGAAGATATTAAAGCTGAGTTAATTCGAGAGGGTTACGGCGGTAAACGGAATAAGTCCGTTAAAAAAAGAGCAAAATCTAAATCTAAGCCCCGTCGCTATCAATCAAGTGATGGTGTGATGATATATGTTGGTCGTAATAACCAACAAAACGATGAATTAAGTATGCGCAAAGCAAGTAAAAACCACTGGTGGTTACATACTAAAGATATTCCAGGAGCGCATGTGATTGTCGAATCTGACAAGCCTAGTGATCAAACGATGACAGAGGCGGCTGAAATAGCCGCTTACTACTCTAAATCGCAAAATTCTGCCAATGTCCCTGTCGATACAGTCCAAGTGAAGCACTTACGTAAGCCTAATGGTGCTAAACCAGGTTATGTGATTTATGAAGGTCAAAATACATTATTTGTCACACCTGTAGAGAAGAAAATAAACGAACTAAAAATGAATGGATAATTTAAAACCGATCCGCTACCTAGTTTTTTGAACTAAGTAGCAGATCGGTTTTTATTTTTCTAATAAAAAAACTGGTGAAGATAGCCTCACCAGTTTAATTTGCTTAGTCTGAAAAAGCTTCAGTTAATTGAGGTACAATTTGTTTTTTACGTGATACAACACCAGGTAAAGTAACAACCTCTTCAACCACTGGTTGTTTGAATGCTTTTTCAACTGGAATAGTATTCTCGCCAAGAACAAAAGCCATTGAATCGCTCTCTAAGATATCAGTAATCAATAGGACAAATAAATCAAAGTTATTTGCAGCAATTTCTTCGCGCATTGCTTCTAATAATTCATCTTTACGTCCTAACATCTCATCAAAACCAATCGCATTGATTTGACCAATACGTACTGATTTTTCATTCATATCAAAAGTTTTTGAATCAGATTGAACTAACTCAAGTGCTGATTTAGCACTTAATTTTGTTCCAGCTTTTAATAATTCAAGACCGTATTTATCAATATTTACATCCGCAATTTTTGCTAATTCAATCGCTATTTTCTCATCTTGAGATGTACTTGTTGGTGATTTGAATAATAACGTATCAGAGATAATTGCTGATAACATTAAACCTGCAATTGCTTTTGGAACATCAATGTTATTTTCTTTGAATAGTTTAAAGATAACACTTGCTGTACTTCCGATTGGCTCTGCACGGTAGAATAATGGATTAGATGTTTCAAAGTTAGCGATTCTGTGGTGATCGATAACGAAATCAACTTCAACCTCATCTAAATCATCAACAGATTGTGTTGCTTCGTTATGGTCAACTAATGCGACACGTTCAACTTCATTTGAAACAGATGACACAGCACGTGGTCTCTCAACGTTAAAGTGATCTAATGCAAACTGAGTTTCTTCATTGGGTGTACCAAGAGCCACAGCTTCTGACTCATGACCGATTTTTTCTAAATAAAAACTAAATGCAATCGCTGATGCAATCGCATCAGTATCTGGATTTTTATGTCCAAAAACTAAATATTTTGACATGAATATATTCCTCCTTACGGTTTATTCTAATATAGTTTATCATTATATTACTAAAAAATGAATAATCTTTTATCTAACTATTCATCATTTTTAGTTTCTTGATTAATTAGTTTCAATTGAGCTAGATGTATATCAAGTACATTCCCTAGTTTTTCAATTTCCTTAACAGCAGAACCGTTTGATAATCGTTCTGATATTGGATAATCATTTGGTTGAATCTCGCTTTCAAAGCCAGTATCACCGTATACAACTAGTGGTGCAGCGGCGTCTGTAATGGCTAACGCATTAATTAGACGGTGTGGTTGGGATTTCAATTCTTTTAATAATAGAATACCACGACTACCACGTGAAGCTGATCCAACAATATCTGGTTTGAATCGTTTGATATTCCCTCTTTGAGTTAATCCAACAATTTGTGTATATGTATCCTCTTCAATGACTAAAGCAGCTACGGCATAATCTTCATCTTTAAGGTTTATACCTATAACCCCTTGTGCTCTTAAACTATAACTAGAGACTTCGCTAATCGGATATCTTAAACTGTAACTACGGTGTGTTAAGAATACGACTTCATAGTTGGTCTTATCTTTAATAGGAATAGCTGAGATAAGCTCATCATCTTTTTTCAATTTCATTGCAACAGCTGATTTTGTTTTGTAACTTCTAAATGTTACAAATTCATCGAGTCTTGTTTGTTTAATCATTCCTAAACGAGTAGCAAGAAGCACCTTGTCTTCAGCAATACTTGAATCTGCATCACCAATACCTTGAACAGCTTTAAAGGCAGCAATGAGTTGCTCACCCTCTTTTAGACGGTATTTTTGTGAGATGTGCATTCCCATATCGTTCCAGCGGATATCAGGTAATTCATTGACTGGTATGTAGATGTAATTCCCTTTGTTTGTAATCATGACAATCGCATCATAAGTACTTAACTTCTCAACATAAATTGCATAATCAAATTCGCGACGCCCCAAATTCAATGTATCAGACGAATTAAATGAACGGTGGCTTGTGCGTTTAACATAACCTTCATTCGTTACGGATACAACGACATCTTCTTGTGGAATTAAAAGTGTTGATTCAATCTTAATTTCTTCAACTTCAGCTTCAATTTCAGTCCGACGTGGTGTTGCAAATTTCTTTTTCACATCGCTTAATTCATGAATTAATACTTTATTTAAAATATCATCATTTGCTAAGATATTTTCATACATACCAATACGTTCATTCAATTCTAAACGCTCATTTTGTAAAGCGGTAATATCAGTATTGGTTAAACGATATAATTGCAATGAAACAATCGCTTCTGCTTGTTCATTTGAGAAATCAAATTCTTTTACTAAATTTGCTTTCGCATCGGATTTGTTTTCACTTTGGCGGATGCTTGCAATCACTTCATCTAAGATTGACATTACTCGAATTAACCCGTCTACAATGTGTAAACGTGTCTTATCTTGAGCTAATTGGAATCTCGTACGTCTAGTAATTACTTCACGTTGATGATCGATATAAGATTCAAGAATTAGTTTTAAATTCGCTAATACAGGACGTCTGTTATGAATGGCAATCATATTAAAGTGATAATTTACTTGTAATTCGGAATTTTTTAGTAAATAGTTCAATACAGCATCGGCATCGACATCGCGTTTTAATTCAACTACAAGGCGGACTCCATCACGGTCCGATTCATCGCGGACTTCTGAAATCCCCTCTAATTTTCTTTGTAAACGAATGTCATCTAAACGTTGGATGAGTTTAGACTTATTTACATCATAAGGGAGTTCGGTCGCAACAATTTGTGACTTACCACCCTTAAGTGTTTCAATATCAATTTTAGAGCGAACAACGACTTTTCCGTTCCCGTTCTCATAGGCGTTACTTAAATCTTTCGCTCCTTGAATAATCCCGCCGGTTGGAAAATCTGGACCCTTGATGAATTTTAATAAATCAGAGA
This sequence comes from Ruoffia sp. FAM 26255, assembly GCF_045528525.1. Taxonomy (NCBI): domain Bacteria; kingdom Bacillati; phylum Bacillota; class Bacilli; order Lactobacillales; family Aerococcaceae; genus Ruoffia; species Ruoffia sp. FAM 26255. The sequence goes on from NZ_JBGQQX010000008.1 coordinate 30,727, forward strand.
GTTCATATTTCTTATGTTTCAATATATAAATAACAGCGTCAATGACTTCACCTAAATTATGAGGCGGAATCTCGGTCGCATAACCGGCTGAAATCCCTGTCGCGCCATTGACAATTAAGTTAGGGTATCTTGCTGGCAAGACTATCGGTTCTTCAATCGTGTCATCAAAGTTAAGCGCATAATCAATTGTTTCGTAGTTTATATCTTCTAATAGTACTGACGCTATAGGTGATAGACGAGCCTCCGTATAACGCATCGCTGCAGCTGGATCCCCGTCCATACTCCCGTTATTACCGTGCATATCAATTAATGGCTCTCGCAACTTCCAGTCTTGACTTAATCGGACCATCGCTTCATAAACTGATGAGTCCCCATGAGGGTGGTAGTTACCTATAACATTCCCAACGGTCTTAGCCGACTTACGATAAGCATTTTCAGACGTATTACGGTCTTGTTGCATCGCATATAGTATACGACGTTGTACTGGTTTCAATCCGTCTCTTATATCAGGCAAGGCACGGTCTTGTATAATGTATTTAGAATAGCGACCAAATCGGTCACCGATGACGTCTGCGAACGTCAGTTCTTCAATGTGTTCATTTGGATTAACGACCATTTATATCATCCTCACTAAATAAATTTATCTGAGATTCACCATTGTCATGATTTAAATCAATCTCGGGTTCAGAATGATTTTCTAACTTTTCTTTGACATCGATACTTGCTTCCTCGTCTTTTTGACTCGTACTGATATCAGATTCTTTAAGCAGTGTATCCTCTTCATCCAAGGTAAAGCGGACATTGCTTTCAATCCATTTACGTCTTGGTTCTACTTTGCTTCCCATTAAAGTTGTTAATCGTCTCTCAGACATGGCAGCATCATCAATGGTTACACGGATTAATAAACGTGATTCAGGATTCATCGTTGTATCCCATAATTGATCAGCATTCATCTCACCTAAACCTTTATAACGTTGTAAGATATAGCCTTTTCCAACTTGTTTAATTTTTTCTTCTAATTCTTCATCTGTCCAAGCATATTCAATCACTTCTTTCTTACCCTTTCCTTTACTTACTTTGTAAAGTGGTGGCATCGCTAAGTATACTTTCCCGGCTTCTAATAAAGGTTTCATGTAACGATAGAAGAACGTAAGTAGTAATACTTGAATATGAGCCCCATCGGTATCCGCATCGGTCATAATGATGACTTTATCATAGTTAGATTCAATGATATTGAAATCCTTCCCAACCCCAGCACCAATGGTATAAATCATCGTATTAATCTCTTCGTTTTTTAGAATATCAGCCATCGAGGCTTTTTCAGTATTAATGACTTTACCTCGTAATGGTAAGATTGCTTGATAGCGACGGTCACGTCCCAATTTAGCTGACCCACCAGCTGAATCTCCCTCGACTAAATAAAGTTCATTTTTCGAAGCATCTTTTGATTGTGCTTTGGTTAATTTTCCAGAAATTAGTTTTTCTTGTTGAGATTTCTTAGCACCGGTACGTGCTGCATCTCTGGCTTTTCTGGCTAATTCACGTGTTTCACGCGCTTTAATCGCCTTACGTAAAATCATTTGACTGAAGTTACCATTTTCATTTAAGTAAGCAGATAAAAATTCATTCACAGCATTATCAGCTAACTGACGCGCTTTCGGTGTACCCAGTTTATCTTTAGTTTGCCCCTCGAATTGTAAGTATTGTTCAGGTACACGAATAGATATGACGGCTGCTAACCCTTCACGCACATCTGATCCTTCAAGGTTTTTGTCTTTTTCTTTTAGTAAGCCTGATTTACGTGCATATTCATTAAACGCTTTTGTAATTCCCGTCTTCATACCCGTTTCATGCGTTCCCCCACCATAAGTGCGGACATTATTAGCAAAAGAAAGAATTGTTTCAGAATAGCCATCATTGTATTGCATAGCAAAATCAATCTCGAATTCATCCACAGCAGTTGAAAAACTCGCAATCTCACCCATTGTATCTTTTTCTTCATTTAGGTAATTGATGAAATCATGTAAACCATTTTCAAATAAAAATGTTTCGCTTTCTTCATGAATTTTATCCTCGATGGTAATTTCTAAGCCTTTTAATAAGTAAGCAGATTCACGGAATCGCTCGCTAATCGTGCTATAATTGATTTTTGAGCTACCAAAAATACTATCATCCGGCATAAAATGCACCGTCGTCCCTGTCATGGATTTCGAAGGTGCTTTTGTTTTCTTCAATTTCGTCGCTGGTTTCCCGCCATCTTCAAAGCGCATTGTATATTTGTAACCATCACGATAAACGGTTACTTCTAACCAGCTTGATAAAGCATTAACAACACTCGCTCCAACACCATGGAGTCCTCCGGCAGATTTATAACCACCTTGACCGAATTTACCTCCGGCATGAAGTACTGTGAAGATAACTTGAATTGTTGGAATACCACTATCGTGTAAACCAATGGGCATCCCACGTCCATTATCTTCAATTAAGACGCTACCATCTTCTAGTAACGTAATATTTATCTTATCAGCAAATCCACTTAACGCTTCGTCTACTGAATTATCTACTATCTCATATATTAAATGATGCAAGCCTTTTTGATCCGTCGATCCAATGTACATACCCGGACGCTTACGTACAGCGTCTAGTCCTTCGAGTATTTGAATGGCATCATCATTATAATTTGTAAGGTTTGGTTTCTGTGCCAATATTACACCTCTTTTTTCTATAAATAATCAACTTCTTTATCATATCAAAAATTTCTCTATTTTTCTGTATTAAATTTTAAAATGTTTATTTGTCACGATTTCATTGCGTTTGACCTTTTGAATTTTATACAAAGAACTAAGATATTGCAAACTCTTTTAATATCCAATACATATTAATGACCTTTCACTATATTAAATTATCTATATTAATTAAATTTTATATGGTAAAATAAAGCCAGTTATTAGGAGGTTGCTATGGAAACAATAATGAATAATATCTGGCCTTTCGTATGGGTCATCTTAGCATACTGTATTGGATCATTTCCTACTGGCGTACTTTATTCAAGAACACGTCATGATATTGATGTCCGCTCTTTAGGTAGTGGAGGCAGTGGCGCAACCAATGTTGGACGAAATTTTGGTTTTCGTGCGGCAGTCATGGTAACGATTGTTGATGTACTGAAAGGTTTAATCCCAGTACTCATTGCAAAAAATTTATTCCCCGAGTCTCCGTTAATTATAATGGCGACTGCCTTAGCTTGTGTTATTGGGCATTCTTACCCTTTATGGGCTGGCTTTCGCGGTGGAAAAATTGTCGCAACTTCAATCGGCGTATTAGTCGCATTTAATATTTATCTCGCATTAGCTTTAGTTTTAATCTTAGGTCTTCTGATATTCTTAACAAGTACAGTCAGTCTATCGTCGATGACAAGCTATTCTATCATAGCACTATATATTGCGATTACAAATCCGGAACCTGTTTACAAAGTAGGTTTCATACTTATTGCACTGTTACTTCTGTATCGTCATCGTACAAATATCCAAAGACTTTTAAAAGGAAATGAAAGTCGTATTAATTGGGGATTGAATAAACCAAAAAATTAAATCAAAAAACCGCCTTGGGCGATAAGTTCTACTTTATAGTAGAGATTATCTAATAAAAGGCGGTTTTTTTATCGGTTAATTTTTGCTAAATGACATTGTGTAGTCATGTGTCATCAATTGCGACGCACGTAATTCGTGAATAGCATATTTTTCAGCTAAATGACCCGTTGTATTATCAGGATCTGCAATACCCGACCAAGGTTCAATACAAACGAAAGGCGCACGTTTAGGATATGGTGACCAAATCCCAACAAAATCCATGCGATTTGGCTTCATTCTAATTGCGACATCATTTGCTTTATCTTCTAATACTATCTCAGTTTGCTGACTGATTTGATAAATTAAAGCGTCGTTTTTGAATGTTGTATGTTTTAACGGAACTTCGTTCACTTCGACATATTTCGCTTTATTTGGTGTCGTCAAACCGTCTTTACTTAGCGGAATTTGCAAATATTGACCCGCAGGTTCGAATCTGAAAGAGACATCATCAAATTCTTCTTTAGAACCTGATGGAGATTGACTTACATTAAAAGCAGGATGCCCTCCAATACTATAATATAAAGTCTTATCTGTAGATGGATTGAGTATCTCATAACTTACCGTAATGCTAGAGTAATGCAAGATGTAGTTAATTTGTAAGCTAAATTCAAAAGGATACTTCTCATGTGTTTCATCCGTATTTTTTAAATATAAACTTGCTGAATTACTCGTTACATTTTGAACGTGAAATGGTAAATCCCTAGCAAAGCCATGTTGAGTCATATGATATTCTTTGTCATCGTATTGGTAAGTGTCATCTTTTAACTTTCCGACAATTGGAAATAACACCGGTGCATGTCTTGCCCAATACTTTTCATCGGCTTGCCATAAGAATTCATAATCCGTTTTCTTATCGACGATTGAAACGAGTTCGGCACCTTCTTCTTTAATTTTAACGATTAAATAGTCATTTTCTAAAGTAATCATTTAGGTTCCTCCCAGTTTCTATTATAAGATATAGTGACTTAAATCACGGTTTTCAACGATTTTCTCTAGTCGTTGCTCAACGTATTGTTCTGTAATTTCAATTTCTCCCATTTGCATTTCAGCTGATTCGAATAATAATTCTTCCAAGACTGTTTCTAGGATAGTATGCAGGCGTCTCGCTCCAATGTTATCAGTTGTATCATTTAAGCGTACCGCATATTCTGCTAGTTTTTCAATCGCAGCTTCAGTGAAATGAATCTCTACACCTTCAGTGGCTAACATCGCTTCGTATTGTTTAATTAAAGCGTTCTTAGGCTCTGTTAAGATACTTACAAAGTCACTGCCAGTTAAGTCATCTAGATTCACACGAATCGGGAAGCGTCCTTGTAACTCAGGGATTAAATCAGATGGTTTTGATTCATGGAAAGCACCCGATCCAATGAATAAGATATGATCCGTTTCGATAATACCATATTTAGTTTGAACTTGACTTCCTTCAACGATTGGTAAGATATCTCGTTGAACACCTTGACGGCTGACTTCACCACTGTTTTGGTTTTTTGATGCAATTTTATCAATCTCATCAATAAAGATAATTCCATTACTTTGTGCAAGTTCTAAGGCTTTTTGATTAATATCATCTTGATTGATTAATTTATCTGCTTCTTCTTCTGTCAGTAATTTGATTGCTTCTGCAACGGTAATAGTACGTTCAATTTTCTTTTTAGGCTTGAGCGCATTTAAACTTTCTTGCATGTCCATCATTTGTTCCATTGCTGGATTCATACTATTTAATTGAAGCTTTTTCTCTTCCATTTTAATTGTCACTTCATGATTATCTAACTTACCTTCACGAATTTGTTGACGAATGGCACGACGAGTGGCTGCAACTTCTTCTGTGACAATTTCCTCTTCTTCTTCCTCAACGTCATTTCCTGCGGGATTCATTTGCTTAAACATTTCCGCAAAGTTTCCAAAAGGATTTGCTTGGTTTTGTTGCAAAGTTGACTCAGCTTTAGCAGGTTTTTCACCTGGTTTCAATGCTTTCGCGATGCGTTCAATCGCTTTGGCTTCAGCTGTCTCTTTAACTTCTTCTTGTTTCTGTTTCTTAAGTAGACGAATACTATTCTCAACTAAGTCACGAACCATTGATTCAACGTCTCGACCCACATAACCTACTTCTGTAAATTTCGTTGCTTCTACTTTAATGAAAGGCGCTTGAGCAATGTCAGCTAAACGTCTTGCAATCTCAGTCTTACCTACCCCAGTTGGTCCAATCATAAGTAAATTCTTAGGTTTTACTTCTCTTTGTAATTCATCATCGAGTTTTAGTCGACGAATTCGATTTCGTAATGCGATGGCAACTGATCGTTTTGCGTCACCTTGACCAACAATATATTGATCTAAAGCTTCCACAATTTTTCTTGGTGTTAAGTTATCCATGATATCCTCCTAGTAAATCTGTAATTGTATAAATTAATCTTTAAATGATTCGACAATAATATTATCGTTTGTAAATACATCAATCTCACTTGCAATTTGTAAAGAGTTTTTGGCAATCTCTTCCGCAGATAAGTTACCATATCTTAACATTGCTCTGGCTGCAGATAAGGCAAAGTTACCTCCTGATCCAATCGTTAAGACGCCATCATCTGGTTCAATGACTTCACCCGTCCCACTAACAAGTAAGATGTTGTTGCGGTCCATAACGATTAATAATGCTTCTAATTTTTGAAGTGAACGGTCTGTGCGCCATTGTTTAGCAACCTCTACAGCTGCACGAGCTAATTGTCCTTGATGCGCTTGAAGTTTTTCTTCAAACATTTCTGATAAGGTAATCGCATCAGCGACTCCACCAGCAAAGCCAACAATGACATCATTATTATAAATACGGCGTAATTTCTTGGCGCCACCTTTCATAATAACACTTTCACCCATTGTTACTTGACCGTCTCCGGCCATTGCTACTTTATTATCTTTTTTAACTGCACATATTGTTGTCATTATTATTCCTCCTTAGATTGTCGCTTTGCTCTTGGAAACACATTTAAATAAGTGCTCCTTAAACGATCTTTTGTTACATGTGTATAAACTTGCGTTGAACTTAAGTCTTCGTGTCCTAATAATTCCTGCACACTCCGCATATCTGCTCCATTATTCAATAAATGCGTCGCAAATGTATGGCGAAGTTTATGAGGATGAATTGAAAGGTTTAGTCCTGCTTCTTTAACGATGGAATTAAGTATCTTCCTAACTTGCGTTGGACTTAGTTGTAAGCCCGTTTTTGATAAAAAAACATAATTCCTATCTTCTGGCTTACTTTTAGCAACAAGTTCTGGTCTTAATTCTTGAATATATGTTGCTAAGCTTTTTAATGCAAGATCGCCTACAGGAATAATGCGTTCTTTATTCCCTTTACCAATCACTCGAACTAGTGACATATCGTAATCTACTTGCTGGAGTGTCAAGTTAGTTAACTCACTAACTCGCATTCCAGTGGCATAGAGTAACTCTACCAATGCACTATGTAACAACTGCATGGGTAACTCTGAATCTTCAATCGCTGTAAATAATTCTCGCATCTCATCTTCATAAAAAAATTCAGGTAAATGTTGTTTTTTAACACTGTATTGAATTAACTCCATTGGATTACTTTCGATCCATTCCATTCTTAAAGCGTATTTAAAAAATACTCGTAAACTTGATAACTTTCTAGAAATGGTTGTTCGGGCTAATTCTCTCTCATTTAAAAAAGCTAAAAATAGTCTAAAATCTTGATAGACTAATTTTGAAATATCTGTTTCTCCAGAACTTTTTAAAAAATTATGAAATTCCTTCAAGTCTTTTGAATAGGCCAGGACAGTTTGTTTAGAGTAACGTCGTTCATTCTCAATATGATTTAGAAATTGACTCATATATTCTTCCATTCTATCCCTCATTTCAACTATAAGTCTTTCATGCATCTATCGCAATATTTTTACTTTTAAGTTAATCCTATAAAAAAGGTCCATACCATTTTACAGTACCTTTTAACATTCTATCAATTAAAATGCATTTTGTAATCCTTCCAAGGTCTGATTAATATGAAAACCGTATCATTTTTATAGTACTTTATTAGTTTAACACGTTTTCATAAACTAAATATGAAATTTATAAATAAAAAAACGATAACTACTCAATTGAATAGTTATCGCAAATTGGATTAATTTACTAATTCTTCAGCGTAATCACAGTTACTACATTTCACTTGACTACCTTTTCTTGTTACTTTTTCAGTTAAGAAGTGATCACATTTTGGACAAGAACGTGCAATTGGTTTATCCCATGAAACAAAGTCACATTCAGGATAGCGAGTACATCCATAGAAAATTCTATTTTTCTTAGATTTACGCTCAACAACTTCGCCTTCTTTACATGTTGGACAAGTAACGCCGATCTTCTTAACGATGGCTTTCGTATTTCGACAGTCTGGGAAAGCACTACATGCGTAGAATTTACCATAACGGCCAATTTTAATTACCATTGGATGTCCGCAAACATCACAATCAAAGCCAGCAGGTTCATCTTTAATTTCGATTTCTTCCATATTAACTTCAGCTTGTTTAATTTCTTTATCGAAGCCAGTATAGAATTCGTCTAACAATTTAACCCAATTTTGCTTACCGTCTTCAACCTCATCCAAGCCTCTTTCCATACCAGCAGTAAAGTCAGTATCAACGATATCTGGGAAGAACTCTACCATCACACTATTAACAATTTCACCAAGTTCTGTCGGTTCAAATCGTTTTGCGACCATTTTAACATAGTATCTTTTTCTCAATGTTTCAAGTGTTGGTGCATAAGTTGACGGACGACCGACACCTAATTCTTCAAGTACCTTCACTAAACTTGCTTCATTGTATCGAGCAGGTGGTTGAGTAAAGTGTTGTTCTGGATTAATTTCAGCAAGTTTAACTAAATCGTCTACAGATAAGTCTGGTAAGTAATTATCTTTTTTAGATTTAGATTCATATACTTTTAAGAACCCTTCGAATTTTATTCGAGAGCCATTCGCACGAAAATTCACGTCGTTTTGAGTGATGTCAGCACGAATTGTGTCATACACAGCATCTGTCATTTGGCTCGCTACGAAACGTGACCAAATTAATGAATATAATCTAAATTGATCACGCGATAGATATTCTTTAATGTCATCCGGCGCTAAAGTCACATCTGAAGGACGAATCGCCTCATGGGCATCTTGTGTGTTTGCAGAATTTGTCACCGCTGTACCTTGTCCAAGATACTCTTGACCAAATTTCTCTTTAATATAATTACTTGAACTTGCTTTAGCGGTTTGAGAAATACGTGTTGAGTCTGTACGCATATAAGTAATTAAACCAATCGTATTCTTCCCAATCGCAATCCCTTCATATAATTGCTGTGCAATCATCATCGTTTTCCCAGCTCGGAAATTAATTCGGTTTGATGCATCTTGTTGAAGTGTACTTGTCGTATATGGTTTTGGTGATTTTCGACGACGTTCTTTTTCTTCGATATCAACAATTTTAAAGTCTTTATCTTGATCGAGTTTATCTAAGATCCCTTTGACTTGCTCTTCAGAAGTCAGTTCAACCTTTTTACCATTCTCACCATAGAATTGTGCTTCAAAACTCGTGCGACCTTTTTTGAATTTAGTAGGAATTGACCAGTATTCTTCCGGTTTAAACGCACGGATTTCGTGTTCACGATCGATAATTAATTTTAAAGCCGTTGATTGAACACGTCCGGCACTTAATCCACCTTTAATTTTCTTCCATAATAGAGGAGAAATTGAATAACCAACAATACGATCTAAGATACGTCGTGCTTGTTGTGAATCAACTAAATCCTGATTGATGTCTCTCGGATTTTTAAATGCATCTTTTACAGCATCTTTAGTAACTTCGTTAAATACAACGCGGTTTTTGTCTCCTTCTTTTAAGCCTAGAATATAGCTTAAATGCCAAGCAATTGCTTCCCCTTCGCGGTCCGGATCGGCTGCGAGATAGACTTTTTCAGCTTTTTTAGCTAATTTTTTTAATTCTTTAACGGTATCACCGCGGCCACGTATAGTTATATATTGAGGATCAAAATTATTTTCAAAATCAATCCCCATCTTACTTTTTGGTAAATCTCTTAAGTGACCTTTACTCGCTACAACTTTATAGTTTCTTCCTAAATATTTATCTATTGTTTTAGCTTTGGTTGGTGATTCGACGATGACTAAGTATTTATATGCCACCCTCAATCAACTCCTTTAAATTATTTTTATTTTTGGATATGTTTAATTTATAAAATCGTAAACATATTAGTCCATTCTGATATTGATGTCAAATATTAAATTTCAACTTTATATTTTTCTATCCATTATATAGACAATAAATTAAAGTTTAAATGAATTTTTTCTTATATATATACGTGTCATTAAATTAATAGCCTTGCATTTGAAAGATTTCCTTTAATTCATCAATCATCGATGGAATATCCAATACGGGTGTCGCTCCGATTTGGATTAAGTCATTACAACCTCTTGATTGATCATCTGTGATACGTCCAGGTACAGCAAAGACTTCGCGGTTATACTGCAAAGCATAATTAGCAGTAATTAAGCTACCGCTTCTTTGTGCTGCTTCAATGACAATGGTTGCTTTGGATATGCCGGCAACTAACCGATTCCTCAATACAAAATGATGTTTCATTGGCTTTATATTTGGCATATATTCACTTAGAATGAGGTCCTGTTGTTCCATTCTTTTTTGAATGTATTTATTCGCTCTTGGGTAATAATAGTCTAAGCCACAAGGAATGATCGCGATACTTCTGCCATTGGGATGTTCAAGGGTATACTCATGAACTGAAGCATCTACACCTAAGGCTAATCCTGATACGCTCACCCATGTTTCTTTTGACAAGGCATTTATAATCTCACGAGTGACTGTCTTTCCGTAAGTAGTCATTTGTCGTGTTCCAATGACAGATACTTTCGGTTCCCTTATAAGCCCTATGTCTCCTCTGTAAAAGACAAGTATAGGTGGCTGTGCCGTATGATACCATAACATCGGATAATGATATTCACCGATCATAATGGAATACTGTGCTAATTGAGTTAAAGTCGTTAAATCGGCTAAACGAATATGATTAAAATTTGCTTCCACTGTTAGTTTTACTTGTTTTGTTTGTCTAACCTCAATCAATATTTTTTGACACTCTAGGGGTTCAAGTTCTTCTCTTAATAATCGATAATCCATAATAACTTCTAAGTAGGTCGCCAAAACTTTGTGCGATACATTTTTTGCTTTTAGAAAAATAAGTTGTTCTTTAATTTTTAATTTCATATTACACCTCCATATATATATACAAAAAAAAGAGACAAATCCATTAAAAAAAGACGAAATAATTTAAATTATTTCGTCTTTCTTCTATTATATATTGATGTCGTATGACTTACGGGTGAAAATGACTGTCTATGAATCGGAGTATAGCCAAATTGTTGTAAGGCATCTAAGTGATTTTTTGTCCCATAACCCATATTTTTATCAAATTCGAATTCCGGATATAACTGATGATAACTTAACATTAGCTCATCACGATGTACTTTTGCTATGATACTTGCTGCTGCAATAGAAATCGATCGTTCGTCACCTTTAATTATTTTAGTTTGTGGAATATCAGTGTTCAAATTAAGTGCATCAATTAACAAGTGTTGTGGCTTAATTGGTAAGTCACTTACACTTTTTAGCATTGCTACCTTAGTAGCTTCCAATATATTGACTTTATCAATAACAGAGTTATCTATTTCAATAATGCTATATGCAATTGCTACTTTTTCAATTAATTGAGCGTATTCAACTCTTTTAGCGTGTGACAATGATTTGGAATCATTGATTCCAACAAGTTCATCCATTTCTCGAGGTAATATAACACTCGCTGCAACAACCGGGCCAGCAAGTGGGCCTCGCCCAACTTCATCAATTCCTGCAATATACGATAGATTTTTCTTAGCATAGAGATCAAGTTCGAATTCTACTCTCGTCTGATGCTCAAGTAATTGTTTTGCTAAGTTTTGTTTTTTAATTTCGAATTGCTTTAATAATTTCTGAACACCTTTGCGTTCGTCTAGTTTTAACTCAGTCAATTGAGCTTCCGTCAATTCTTCATTAGATAACAATTCCTTGATGTCTTTGATAGTCATTTTACTCATGTGTCACTTGCTCAACTTTATCTAATGTCACTGAGCCTAAGTTATTTTTTCGGTAATCAAAGATGATTCTTTGGCTTGCGGCTTCATAGTCATCTCTCAAGTTCATTTTTTCGGTAATTTTAATTAATAAGTCTACCGGTGTATTATTTAATACATCGTCTTGAGTCACATTGTATCTGTTAACTAAAAGATCTACATGATTCTCTTGGTAGTATGCAAGTAAAAATAAAGCAAGATCGTCCATATATAATAATGTATCTTTAATCGCACCTGTAATACCCAATTTAGTTCCAACATTTGGATCTTCGAATTTAGGCCATAGAATACCAGGTGTATCTAATAATTCAAAGTCTTTATTAATTTTTAACCAACGTTGGGCTTTTGTGACCCCTGGCTTGTTCCCTGTTTGCGCTTGGTTTTTCCCAACAAAACGATTAATCAAAGTAGACTTACCAACATTGGGAATTCCAAGAATCATCAAACGAATAGCCCTTGGTTTAACGCCGCGTTCTTTTTGCTTCTCAAAGTAATCCGCCATAATTGCCTGGATTCTTTGTTGAAGTTTTCGTAAACCCTTATTGTGTTGCGAGTCAATCGCGACAGCAGGTATATCTTGTGATTCATAATAGTCTAACCATAGATTCGTTACTTCATTATCAGCTAAATCACTTTTATTCAATGCAATAATTCTTGGTTTGTTTCCAACAATCTCATTAATCATCGGATTACGACTTGATTCTGGGATTCTAGCGTCAACTAATTCAATAACAACATCAACTAGATGCATTTTTTCTGTAGCTTCACGCCTTGCTTTCGCCATATGTCCGGGAAACCACTGTATAATATTTGATGACATAAAATATCCACCTCTATTCTAAAATGTTTACTGTTCCATCCTCTGTTAAATTATACTCTTCTATCTTACCAAATCGCTCGAAAGGAAAGTAGACAAAATTAGTTACACCTTGAATATCTTCGGCTTGAATGAGTCCAAACTGACGGCTATCACCCGAATAGGGTCGATTGTCCCCCATTACAAAGTAATAATCTTCTGGAACTTCCGTCAAACCTAAAGTATCCCATAAACTGAAATCTTCAGTAAATTTCCCCTCAGTTTCTGATTTGAGGGGTTCTAAATACGGTTCTTCAACCGGTTGATTATTCAAATATAATGTATCATTTGAAAAGTATATCTCATCTCCTGGTTCTCCAATAATCCGGTTCACATATGAATCCCCCGAACCTCTAGGGTCTGGAAATACTACAACATCGTAGCGTTCTATGTCTTTATTTCTCAACATAACCATTTGATCTTGATTATGTAATTGTGGTTCCATTGAACTACCTTCAACTTGAAACGGCTGTAAAACATAATGGCGCAGTGCTAAAAATATTAGCACTGCAACCAATACGGCAAATATGATACTCACTAATTCATTAATTAGATATTTGAGCAAGCTCATGCTGCTTCACCTTTAGAAACTAACTCAACTAACACATCCACGGCAGCATCATATTGAGCGTCATTTTCTTGAATATATTCTCTAGCCTTTGTATTTAAAGTCGTGGCAGTTTCTCCCGTCACTTCGCCAGTGACTTCTAAATCATTATCTTCTTGAAATTGCTCGACGGCTGTTTGTATTGATTCATCAAAGTATGTTCCGACATTCACTTCATAGCCAAACGCATCTAACATATTTGTAAGCGATTCAACTTGATCAGAGCCATCGCCTAAAACAAGTACTTCTTCAGAGTTCAGTATAATTGACGTTTCTATTGGATGACCTTCTACTTGAACCGTAGGTTCAACCCCTACTTCATGAATCCACTCACCGCTTGGTGTTAACCAACGCGCAAAAGTTAGTTTTAACTCTCCGAAATCAGTCGGATTTAAGATAGTTTGTACCGAACCTTTACCAAAACTAGTTGTACCTACAATAGGTGCGTCAGTATTTTCTTTAATTGCAGCAGTTAAAATTTCACTGGCACTCGCACTACCTTCATTAATTAACAAGACATATGGTTCAGTAATTTGGAAGTCTCCGTATTCTGAATCATTCGCAACATACGTGGAAGTTGTTGTCCCACTTTCTTCCATTTGCATAATAATTTCATCGTCTTCTAAGAACATATTGCTGATAGCTAATCCTTGATCTAATAATCCACCAGGATTATATCTTAAATCGAATACAAAGGAGGTTGCACCTTGTTCTCGTAAATCTTCAACAGCTGATACTAATTCATCATAGGTCGTACCATTGAACTGAGTAATTTGAACATTTCCGATGGTAGCATCTTCTTCATCCAACTCACCTGTAACTGTTGTGATTGGAATTTCGGCGCGTTCTAATTCAACATTAAATTCCGAAGAACCACGTTGAATTAACAAATTCACTGTGGTTCCTTCGTGACCACGAATTAAATCAACTACTTCATTCGTATCCATCCCTGTTAACTCAGTACCATCCGCTTCAAGAATTATATCATTTGGTTGAATTCCGGCTTCACTGGCTGGTGTCCCATCAATAGGCGTTACAATGACAATTTTGTCATCGCTCGCCATAATTTGAATTCCGACACCTTGGAAAGAACCTTCAACAGTTTCATTCATATCCGCCGATTCTTGGGCATTTAAATACTCAGAATAAGGGTCACCGATGGAATCTACCATCCCTTTCAATGCACCTTCCATTAATTGGTCTTTACTCACATCTTCAATATAGAATTGTTGAATGGCATAGTAATTATCCATAAAATTTTGAATATCTTCGTCACTCAATTCCTCTACGTTCGCTTCTTCGTCACCAAACAACCATTCAAAACCTTGAACTTCTGTCAATGAAGATGAACCGAAAAATACAAAGGCGAAAATAACGACGATCGAGGCAATAGACCCATATTTAAAGCTTTTTTTCATATTCTCGCCTCAGTTTTTTTCTATTTATCTAGTTTCACTGCAGTTTCTAAAGCGATTTTCATCATTTGTGTAAATGTATTTTGACGTTCTTCAGCTGTTGTTTCCTCACCAGTGATTAGATGATCACTTATTGTACACATAGCCAAAGCTTTACGGTTATGTTTTGCTGCAACAGCATAAAGTCCTGCTGCTTCCATTTCAACCGCTAAAACACCGTAATCTGCTAATTTTTTCTTGTCCATCTCTTCATTATAGAAACGATCACTTGATAAGATATTTCCAACATGGATATCATCTTCACTTAATGATTCGGCCGCTAAATGATAAGCAATATCTAAAACATCGAAATTAGCGATGGCGGAATAATGTACTTGTCCGTTAAAGATATTTTGTAGGATGCTTGAATCTGTCGTTGCTCCCTGACCAAATACAATATCACGAACTTTAACTTCGTTTTTCATACCACCAGCAGAACCAATACGGATAATCGTTTCAACCTCATATTCAGTATATAACTCTTCGGCATATAACATCGCAGAAGGGATACCCATACCAGATCCTTGAACTGATATTTTTACTCCATTATATTCTCCTGTATAACCAAACATATTACGAACGGTATTGTATTGTGTTACATTCTCTAAGAATGTCTCCGCAATAAATTTTGCTCTTAATGGATCTCCTGGAAATAGAACTGTTTTTGCAATGTCACCTTTTTTTGCTCCAATATGTACACTCATTTTATTATTCCTCCTTAAAAATTATCAAATTGATATGATTGCCAAGTATCATCAAAAATGACTAATAATTTACTATACTCTGGCGATGATTCCAAGTATGTTGATACTTCGTCAAAGCTTTCACTCTTCTTTGGGAAACTTTGATCGGAATGTATGCGATTTGCAAGACGACTAACTGGATCATTAGCATCATGATTCACATATCTAAGAATATATTCGTAAAACGAAGGTCGCATTAAATTACCTACTTTCAATTTATCCTTAATAAGTCATGAATTTATTATAACATCGTATTTAAATAATCAAAACAAAACTTATCATTCTATTAGTTATATCTTAGTTTTTAACTAATTACAAATGTTTTTATATATCAGATTGACTTTGTCTTTTTCATATCTATAATTAACTTTATCTTATGTTACCATGAAGGAGAAAAACTATGGGAAAAGCCGTTGTGCATGTTACATTTACTGGAAATGTTGAGTTTGAATTCGAGAATTCTGGTGATTTACTAGATTACGAATTAATTGATATGGCTATGGAGAATTTTGCTGAAAAACCTGAGTTATTCGGCCAACTCGCCGAATATGACTGGAAAATAGAACGCAAATAATCTGTTATAAAGATTTATTAGACTATTTACTATATGAAAGTTATGTTTATTGCTTTCTATTTGGTATAATTAAAATAGAATTAAAAAGTCACTAGGAAGGTGAGTAGATGGATAATAAATCACAATCAAAAGGTAAAGCAATACTAGTTGAAGTATTGAACGCAATGACTCACGGTGTTGGAACGATTCTTAGTATTGTAGGGTTAATCCTACTTATCATAAAAGGAATTGATCTATCTTCACCCACTGCCATTGTTGCTTATATCGTTTACGGCGCAAGTTTAGTCATACTTTTTCTGAATTCTACCCTTTACCATAGTTTAAGTTTTACGAAATTCAAAGACTTTTTTCAACGTTTAGATCACAGTGCCATTTATATTTTGATTGCAGGTACTTATACACCATACGTTGTTATTGGTGTTGGCGGACGATTAGGACTATTTTTCTTAATTTTAGTTTGGGGCTTAGCTTTGGTTGGAATCTTTTTCGAACTTTTCCATATTAATAAGTTTCCTCGTTTAAGTACTTTTATGTACTTAGGATTAGGTTGGTTAGGCGTTACAATTATCTACCCACTCTTACAAACCATCGAAATTACAGGTATTGCGTTACTCGCGATTGGTGGTATTGTTTATTCCTTAGGTACAATCTTTTATAGTATGAAAAATAACAAATGGATGCACATTATTTGGCACTTGTTTGTTATGGCTGGTGCTTTCTTCATGTATATCAGCGTATTATTCTACGTATAAAGAAACATCCATCCGTTTCAGTTGAAACGAATGGATGTTTTTATTTTGCTATCGTATCCATTATGTTAAGGAGTGCACTCATCATATTGTCTTCAAAGGGGGAGTGTCCTGCTTCTTCAATAACTTCTAATGAAGCATGTGGTAACTGTTGTTGTAACTCATACGCCCCACTCACTCGACAATCAACATCATACCGTCCATGGACAATATGAATTGGAATATCTTTTAAGACTGAAACATGATTCAGCAAATAATTATCATCATCCCAAAGCATGTGGTGTTTGAAGTAATGCGCTTCTAATAAGCCAAGTGATAAATCCCCTAGTTTAACTGGAGACACTTCTTGTTTAACTGGTCTATGTAACACTAGGCTAGATTCCCAAATATTCCATTGTTGGGCCGCTGCTTCTCGTTCCTCGTCACTTCCTTGAGTCATTAGTTCATAATAGGCACTGATTAAGTTACTTTGTCTATCTTCTGCGATAAATGATTTATATTGTTCAAATTCAGCAGGATAAAACTCACTCGCACCAAACTTAAACAACCAATCAATATCCGCTTGTCGGCCTAAGAATATTCCTCGCAAAACAAGATGCTTCACTTTTTCTTGATATTTAATAGCGTATGCTAAGGCTAATGTTGAACCGTAACTTCCACCAAAGACAATCCACGAGTCAATGTGACAATGGAGACGAATGGCTTCTAAGTCCTCGACACTCGCATCAACTGTATTGTTCTCAAGTGATAAAAAGGGTTTGCTGCGTCCTGTCCCTCTTTGATCAAATAAAATAATCCGGTATTTCTCTGGGTTAAAAAAACGACGTGATTTCTCACTAATAGCTCCCCCAGGACCACCATGTAGCAATACTACTGGAATACCCTCTGGATTCCCACATTCTTCAACATATAAAGAATGACCATCAGTGACATCAATATGATAACTCTCATTTACTGGTGTATTTAAGTAACCAAGTGTCATATTTTTTCTCCCTCTATTTCTTACTCATTTGAATAGATTTATTAATAGCTGCTGTTACGCCTTTGTTAATCGCTGATTTAAATCCAGCATGTTCAAGCGCAACAACACCCGCAATTGTCGTGCCATTTGGGCTAGTTACTTTATCTTTCAGTTCGCCTGGATGCATACCCGTCTCTATAACCATGCTAGAAGCGCCTTTTACAGCCTGTGACGCCATTTTACGACTCTGCTCACGTGAGAGTCCATGTTCTACTCCAACGTCGCTCATCGCCTCTATCAGTTGATATATGAAGGCTGGGCTCGACCCGGCTAAACCAGTTACAGCATTAAAAAGTGATTCTGGTATCGCTTCGACGATACCTGCATACTGTAGACTTTTTTCGAAGAGTTCTACTTTTTCATCATCAATATTATCTGACGTACAATAAGCAATATATCCTTCGCCAATTTCGACTGGCGTATTTGGCATGGTGCGAATCCATTTATGAGAAGCGGGTGTAAAGGCTTCTAATTGCTCGATTGATAACCCAGCAGCCATACTCACCCAAGTTTTAGGTTTAGATTCAATGACTAAATCATCGAGTTGTTCAAAGATCGTTCCAAATTGATTAGGTTTCACCCCAATAAAGATGATGTCTGATTCATTAATTAATTCATCCAATGATTCTGATCCGACAACGTCTGCGCCAACTTGTTCAGCTAAGACGGCTAATTTCTCTTGTGTGCGGTTATGTAATATCATCGAGTATCCTGCTTTAAGTATTGCTTTTGCAATAGCAGATCCCATATTACCGACGCCGATCATTCCAATTGTTGGCATGTTATCCCTCTTTCTTTAGTCTAGTCCCACACGTTTAAATATAGCATCTACTTGTGTTAAATGGTATGAAGGATCAAATAAATGATTCACTTCATCTTTTGATAATTTTTCATTAATTGTTTCATTTTCTTTTACTAATTCTTCAAATGATTTTGATTCATCCCAAGCAATCTTAGTCAGTGGTTGAACTAAATCATAGGCTGCTTCACGTGTTAGACCTGCATCGATTAATGATAACATGACGCGTTGTGAATAAATTAGGCCATAGGTTTTCGCCATGTTTTTTTCCATATTCTCAGGTAGTACAGTTAATTTTTCAACGATATTAGCGAAGCGATTAAGTTGGTAATTTAGTAAAGTTGTTATATCTGGTAAGATAATTCGCTCTGCAGAAGAATGTGAAATATCACGTTCATGCCATAGAGAGACATTTTCATAGGCTGGTGTCATATAGCCACGCATGACACGTGCTAAACCAGTGACATTCTCACTTCCTATCGGGTTACGTTTGTGAGGCATTGCTGAAGAGCCTTTTTGACCTGTAGCAAAATATTCTTCCACTTCACGTGTTTCAGTTTTTTGTAATCCTCTGATTTCAGTCGCAAAACGTTCGATACTTGTTCCAATTAACGCCATAACCGCCACGTAATGTGCATGTAAATCACGTGGTAGTACTTGGGTTGAAATATCTTGGGCACGAATACCTAGTTGTTCACAGACATATGCTTCAACTTCAGGAGGTGTATTAGCGAATGATCCAACTGCACCACTAATCTTACCTGCTTCAACCTCTTTCGCCGCTTCTTCAAAACGTTTTTGATTACGTTTTAATTCTGAATAAAAACCTGCTAATTTCAAACCAAAAGTTGTTGGCTCTGCGTGAACACCATGGGTTCTTCCCATTTGAATCGTATATTTATGTTCTTTAGCTTTTTTACCGACGACGTCGATGATGCGTTGAATATCTTTTCTTAAGATGTCATTGACTTGTTTTAATTGGAAGCCGTAAGCTGTATCAACTACATCAGTACTTGTTAAACCGTAGTGAATCCATTTACTTTCATCGCCCAAGCTTTCACTCACACAACGGGTAAACGCAACAACGTCATGACGCGTTTCCTCTTCAATTTCTAAGATGCGCTCCACAGTAAAACTCGCATTTTGTCTTATCTTGTCTACATCTTCTTGTGGGATTTCGTCTAAGTTTGCCCAAGCTTGACACGCTTCGACCTCAACTTCTAACCATGTTTCATATTTCTTCTCAAGTGACCAAATATCTTTCATTTCTGGTCTTGTATAACGTTCTATTGTCATTATTTACCCTCTTCCTTACGTTGCCACCATTCATATCGGTGTTTATGAATATTTTTTTCATCCGTTTCGCCTCGAACGACTTTCGTTAATTCCCAGTCATCTTCATTAATCTCAGGCATGACAACATCATTCAAAAATTCGTCCTCGATAACCGTTCTTACAACTCGATCCGCATGATCAATTAAATATAGGAAAACTTTAGCCCCACCAATAACCATTAAGTTACGGCCTTCTGACAAAGCTAATACATCTTCAATCGAATGAACGACTATTAACTCTGGAATATCTTGTCCATAAGATCTATCAGATGTTAATACAACCGTTTTTCGACCCGGCAACAGTCGTCTATTCATTGATTCAAATGTTCGACGACCCATTAACATTGTGTGCCCCATAGTCGTTTTTTTAAAGAATTTTAAATCATTTGGCAAATTCCACGGTAAGTCATTTTGATAACCAATCCCGCCATTTAAATCTTGTGCATATACAAATGTTATCATAATTTCACTTCCTTAAACTGCGATTGGTGCTTTGATTGAAGGATGTGGATTGTAATTTTCCACTTTGATTTCATTGCTTTCAATTTCATCTAATTTAGCCTCACTTTGAATAACGAGTTGAGGTAATGGTCTAACGTCTCTTTCTAATAAAAGTTTAGCTTGTTCAAGGTGATTCGAATAAATATGAGCATCACCAATCGTATGAACAAAATCTCCGACGTCCAAACCAGTTTCACGCGCAATCAAATGCGTTATTAAGGCATAACTTGCAATATTAAATGGAATACCTAAAAAGATATCGCCACTTCTTTGATATAATTGACAACTTAATTTACCATCTGCCACATAGAATTGGAATAAAGTATGGCAAGGAGGTAACGCCATTGAAGGAACATCTTCAGGGTTCCAAGCGGATACAATGTGTCGTCTTGAATCAGGATTTGTTTTAATTTGATCAATGACTACTTTAATTTGATCAAGGGTTTCACCATTACGTAATTGCCACGCACGCCATTGTTTACCATAAACATCGCCTAAGTGACCAAATTCTTCACTAAAGTCATCATTCGTTAATATTTCATTTTGAAATTTAGTCATTTCTTCATCATATTGCACTTTAAACGCTTCATCTACTAAGGCACGTCTACCGAAGTCGGTCATATCTGGTCCTTCATACGCATCACTTTCAACATAATTTTTAAATGCCCATTCATCCCATATATGATTATTATTTTCTAATAGGTAGCGAATATTGGTGTCTCCACGGAGAAACCAAAGTAATTCTGATTTAATGAGGCCAAAGGGAACGCGTTTAGATGTTAATAAAGGAAAGCCTTCTTGGAGATTAAAGCGCATTTGGTGACCAAATAAGCTCAACGTTCCAACACCCGTACGGTCCTCCTTTTTAGTTCCTTCGTTTAATACTTTTCTTACTAAATCTTGATATTGAGTTGTCATTCTATAATTATCCTTTCTATAATGAAAGTTCACTTAAGTATTCATAACGTTCATAATACTCTAATAAAGCTAACTCTAGACTTTCTAACTTTTCTTGTAATTCCATTAATCTGTAAGCATCGCTACCTTGTGTAGCCATTTCTGCTTGAGTCGTTTCAATTTCAGCTTCCGTTTCTTCGATATCTTTTTCGATTGTCGCCCATTCTTTTTTCTCATTATATGACATACGTTTTTTCTCAGTCTTTACTTTTTCGACTTCTTTTTTCGGAGCTTCTTTGCTTTCTGTCTTCTCAGTTTGAGGTGCTGGTTTACTTTGAGTATTTAAATAATCACTATAATTTCCGTAAATTAACTTAAATTTACCTTCACCCTGAATGTCTAACAATTGATCCACGGTTTTATCAATGAAGTAACGGTCATGGGATACGATAATGACGACTCCGACAAATGAATCTAAGTAATCTTCAAGCACTGTAAGTGTTTCAATATCTAAGTCATTCGTTGGCTCATCTAAGAACAAGACGTTTGGTTCTTGGATTAATAATGTCAGTAAATATAAACGTCGGCGCTCGCCACCTGAAAGATATTTAATTTGAGTTCCATGAGTCACTCTAGGGAAGTTAAACTGCTCTAACATTGATGCTGCTGATACGGATTGGCCTCCACCTGTTTGGAATTCGTCCGCAATTTGTGTTAAATACTTTAGAACACGCATCTCACCAGGTAAGTCTTGATCCAATTGACGGTAGTAAGCCATCTTAACTGTTTGTCCAATTTCATACACACCACTTGTAATTGGATGTAATCCAGCAAAGGTGTTTAAAAAGGTTGATTTACCGATACCATTCTCACCAATAATACCTAGGCGTTCGCCTTTGATAAAACTTTTCGTAAAGTTCTCAATAACAGTTTTATCACCAATCTCAACAGTGACGTTTTCTAAATCCATAATTCTTTGGCCGATTCTTTGTTGATCAAAGTTAAAATCAATCGCTTCATCTGCTTGATTACGTGATTCGATTGAACCTTTTAAATCTTCAAAACGATTGATACGTGCTTGTTGTTTAGTGGTTCTTGCTTTGGCACCCTTGCGCATCCAACTAAGTTCTTGTTGGAATAAGCGGTTTTGTTTCTCTTGCATTCTTTCGTTATTGGCTGCTTCTTCGCTTCGTTTAGTTAAATAGTCTTGATAATTCCCAGAATATTCTCTCAATTTTCCAAAGTTTAGTTCTACAATTTTATTAACTGAACGCTCTAGGAAGTAGCGATCATGCGTTACGAGTAATAGTGCTCCTTTATAAGTAGCTAAATATTTCTCTAACCATTGAATCGATGATATGTCTAAATGGTTTGTTGGCTCATCTAAGATTAATAAATCAGGTTCAGATATTAGCACTTGAGCAATCCCAATACGTTTACGTTCCCCACCTGAACATGTAGATACGAGACGACTTAAATCATTCAGGCCAAGCTGACTTAAGATTGTTTTGGCATTCACTTCAATTTCCCAACCATTATTTAAATTCATTTCATCACTCATCTTAGTGAAGCGGTCGAAATTGGTCGGATTCTCAGGATCATTTTCCAAATCTAAGCGTGCTTTTTCATAGCGTAATAACTTTTGAATTTGGGGTGCTGGACTATCATAGACTGTCTCTAATATCGTCTTATCTAAATCTAATTCTGGATGTTGATCCAAATAGCCAATGCGGTAATCATTAGGTTTGAGTATCTCTCCCTCGTCATATGTATCGATATTGGCAATCACTTTTAATAGTGAACTTTTCCCAGTCCCGTTTGGCCCAATCAAACCAATTCGGTCTCCTGTGCGAATCGATAAGTCAACTCCACCTAGTAAAGTTTTTGTTCCGTAAGTTTTATGTAAATTTGTAATTTTTAATTCTTTCATATCAAAACTCCTCGCTAAATTCACTATATTATAACATAGATAGACTGAAAATATCCCATTCCCCTTAGCTTAGATTAAGAATTTATTAGACTCTAACGTCCAATAAAAAATCCAGGAACAATTAGTCCCTGGAAATCATTACATCCCACCAAATTGGCTACGGTATAAATCCGCATAGATGTTATTTTGAGCTAATAATTCCTCATGCGTTCCATCTTCCATAATTCCTTCAGGAGTGACAACGATGATGCGATCTGCATTAGTAATTGTTGCTAGGCGGTGAGAAATGACTAAAGATGTTCGCCCTTGTGACAATTCATCGAGTGAAGATTGAATAAAGCGTTCAGTAGCTGTATCTAAAGCACTTGTCGCTTCATCTAATATAAGAATTTTAGGGTTTTTCAAGAATATTCTAGCAATAGATAAACGTTGTTTCTGTCCACCAGAAAGTGAAACTCCTCTTTCACCAATCTGGGTATCAATCCCATCCGGTAAGTTCGAAATCACTTCACGTAATTTTGCAGAATCAATGGCTGCTTCTACCTCTTCATCTGTCGCATCTAAGCGACCATAGAGTACATTCTCTTTAATGGTTCCATCGAATAAAAAGACACCTTGTTGAACAATACCGATTTGTTTCCGTAATGACTGCATCGTCACATCTTGAATATCTACACTATCGACAGTTATTTGCCCTGATGTAATTTCATAGAAACGAGGAAGTAAGTTTACTAATGTCGTTTTACCCGCACCAGACGGTCCAACAAAAGCTACCGTTTGTCCTGCTTTTATATCAATCGTTACATTTTCCAGGACAGGTTTTTCTTTGTTATAACCGAAAGAAACATTGTCATAACGAATATTTCCTTCGAACTTAGGTGCTTCAACCGCATTTGGATGATCAACAATATCTGGTTCTTTATTCAGTTCTTCTTGCAATCTTACAAATCCAGCATACCCTTTTGGATAAACTTCTAACATCGCATTAATTCTCTCAAGTGGACGAATAAATACACTTGAAAGGAGAATATATCCAACGAGCTCACCGATCGTTAATTCACCCACAATTGTATAATAAGAACCCGCTAGTAAGGCAAATAAGTTGATCAAACGCATCACGATATAATTAAAGGAAGAACTTGTTGCCATAGAATTATAAAATCTAACCATAGCTAAACGATATTTCTCTGCTAAATCAACGAAAATATTATTCTCGTATGACTCATTCGCAAAAGCTTTTACCACTCTCATTCCACTAATTGAGTTTTGAATTCCAGCGTTAAACCGTCCCAAGTTTTGTTTGATACTTACATTAATATTAACCATATAACGGCTAAACAGTCCCAGTACAACTCCCAAGATCGGAATTAAAGCGACAGTCATTAATGCTAAGGGTATGTGTACATTTAACATTAAGAGAAACGCTCCAACTAAAGTCATGATCGTTATAAAAACATCTTCAGGACCGTGATGGGCCAATTCACTAATTTCGAATAAGTCCGTTGTAATACGACTCATTAAGTCCCCAGTATTCATCTTGTCAAAATACGCATAAGATTGTTTTTGAAAATGCTCAAACAGCTCTTTACGCATATCTGTCTCAATATGACTTCCAAAGACATGCCCGATATATACGACAATATAATTCATCGTCGTATTAAATAAATATAAAGCAAATAATAACACTGAGAACATGACAATATGACGTAAATTACCTTGAGGTAATATTTGATCAATGACCATATTCACGGCAATCGGAAAGAATAATTCCAAGATAGCTGAAATAACAGCACAAATAAAATCAATCGCAAATAATTTTTTATATGGAACATAATACGAGAAAAATTTTTTTAGCATTGTTTAACTCCTCTGACATAAAATCTTAAACCATTCTACCTGAATTCAATAGGCTTTTCAAAGTTAAAAATTAAAAAGCATGGCTCTGAATAAATTCAAAGACCATGCATTCATAATTAAACTTTCATATCTTTAGCTTATTTTTTCTTTCTTGATGAAACTACTAACCAAATCCCAGCAACTACAGCAACTGCTGCTATTAGGATAAATATCCAGCTATTTGACTCACCTGTGTTAGGTAAAGTTGACATTGCTTGAGCTTTAGTAGGAACAAAAAGTAATAAAGTTAAAATGAAGCTAAATAAAGTTTCTTTTTTCATAAATATACTCCTCATCTATAAGAAATGATTCATTCTTCATTAATTATATGTAATATGATTAAAATAAGCCAGTAATATTCCCTTCCCTATCGACATCGATACTTTCTGCAGATGGTTTCTTAGGTAAACCGGGCATCGTCATAATTGTTCCAGTAATGGCAACGATAAAGCCAGCACCAGCTGATAAGCGTAATTCACTAATTTTAATATCAAAATCCGTCGGTGCGCCAATTAAAGAAGCAGTATCTGAAAGTGAATATTGAGTTTTAGCCATACATACAGGCAGATGACCAAAACCAGCTTGCTCGATTTCTCTTAACTGTTTCATCGCTTTATTTGAATAGGTTGCGCCATTGCCTCCATACACTTTTTGAACTACATGATTGATTTTGTCCATTAAAGTCGTATCTAAATCATAAGCAAAAGTCATGTCTGTCTTATTCTCACAAGCCTCAACAACTAATTGAGCTAATTCGGTCGCTCCTTTACCACCTTGTTCCCATACTTTCGCAACAGAAGCCTTAATGCCCCATTCTTGACAAGCATCTAAAATAACTTGAACTTCTGCATCTGTATCGGTATAGAAGTGATTAATCCCAACTACCGTATTTAAATTAAAGACATCTTTCATTGTTTGAATATGATGTTTTAAGTTCACTAGCCCTTTCTTTACTGCAATCACATTTTCTTCATTCAGATGCTGTTTTGAAACACCGCCATGCATTTTTAAAGCTTTAACGGTTGCTACAACAACGACTGCATCAGGCGAAAGTCCCGCGGTACGGCATTTGATATCAATAAATTTCTCTCCACCAAGGTCTGCACCAAAACCGGCCTCAGTCACGGCATAATCACCATAATTTAAAGCGTGTTTTGTTGCTAATATACTATTACAACCATGAGCGATATTGGCAAAAGGTCCACCGTGGATAAATGCAGGCGTGTTCTCGAGCGTTTGAACTAAATTGGGTTTAAAAGCATCGACTAACAAAGCCGTTACTGCCCCAGAACCTTTTAAGTCATCCACAGTTACGGGTTGATTGTCATGAGTGTAAGCCACAATGATGCGACTGATTCTTTCTTTCAAATCGACTAAATCTTCTGATAAGCAGAAGATAGCCATAATCTCTGAAGCAACGGTTATATCATAGCCATCTTCTCGTGGCACTCCGTTAGTTGAACCATTTAATCCATTAACAATATGACGAAGTTGACGATCATTCATATCTACGACACGTTTCCAATGAATCTTTCTCGAATCAATATTCAATGAGTTACCATGATGAATATGGTTATCTAATAAGGCAGAAATCAAATTATGAGCTGAAGAAATTGCATGAAAATCTCCAGTAAAATGAAGGTTAATGTCTTCCATTGGCACTACCTGCGCATATCCTCCTCCTGCTGCACCACCCTTCATCCCAAAGACGGGACCTAGTGAAGGTTCTCTAAGTGCCAGGACTGGTTTCTTACCAATCTGCGCTAAGCCATCAGCTAAACCTACAGACATTGTTGTCTTCCCTTCACCTGCGGGTGTTGGCGATATGGCTGTAACTAAAACGAGTTTCCCCTTGTTCTTTTCAAAGTCCTCTTTATTCATCTTTACATCAATTTTGGCTTTATAATGCCCGTAAGGTATAAACCCCTCTTCGGAAATACCTAATTTTTTGGCAATTGCATTTATTGGTTTTTTATCAGATTGCTTAGCGATATCTATATCTGTTAATTGACTCAAATAATCACTCCTAATTTGTCGGTTTCTTCAAACATTATATCATAGTAGAACGTTTTCATTAGCTTAATGGACAAATAACTTATTTTAATAACGATCAATCATTCGTGTATTCTATTAATAATAGCGTATTCTATAATCAAGCAAATTTTAACTTGCTTTTTATTTGTAAAATAGATATTATAAATGAAGTATTTCCAGCGTATAATTGTTCAGCGTAAAGCACTTAATAGTGTCTTTGCGCTGTTTTTTTATGCGCAAAATTGAAAAGGAGTTTTTTTATTTTGGATTATCACATGAAATTACCTCGTAACGGTAAAAAATTTATTGTCTTTTTATTAATTTTATCGGTCTTATCTGTTCTTATTATCGCCCCGTTCATCACAAGCTTAGAAATGGGCTTTAGTCTTTCAACCTTACGCAATGCTTTTGGTGTTATGCCGTTTATATGGATCGCGGTTGTCATCTTAGTACTTTTAACTCATGAACCTGCGACAAAAATTTCGAATAAAATTCTTACACAGGAAGACAGCTTCAGGGCACATATGATTGTTAACTGTTTAGTGAATGTCTTTATGATGTCCATTGCCCTATCAATCATTGCTCCCTGGATTGGCATGCGCCAAATCAATATGATTCCAATTCATAACTTTCTAAACCTTTGGCCACGGAATTTTGCGATTGCTTTCTTTATTGAATTATTAATCGCGCAACCTATCGCTCGTTACATTATGCTTAAAATGCATGTAAAAATGGACGGAAATACTGCTCTTGAAACTAAATAATAATAGTAAGGTGATACAATAAATTCTCAAAGTGTCGCCTACATTGTGCCAAAAAAATAGACATCCATTGAAGGATGTCTATTTTTAATATATACTAATCTTCGTCCATAGAAAGTACTGCCATGAAAGCTTCTTGGGGAATCTCCACACTCCCGACAGACTTCATACGTTTCTTTCCTTCTTTTTGTTTCTCTAATAGTTTTTTACGACGAGAAACGTCCCCACCATATAATTTGGCAGTTACATCTTTACGGTAAGCTTTAATTGTCGTACGCGCAATAACCTTATTACCAATAGTAGCTTGTACAGGGATCTCAAACATCTGACGAGGAATGATTTCCTTTAATTTACTTGCTAACTCTTTACCTCGGTTGAAAGCAAAGTCACGGTGAACAATTGTACTAAATGCATCAATAATTTCTCCATTAAGAAGAATATCAAGTTTCACTAAGTTTGATTGTTTGTAACCAATCACTTCATACTCTAATGAAGCGTAACCTTTAGTGTTTGATTTTAATTTATCAAAGAAATCAAAGATAATTTCAGCCATTGGCATTTCATATACGACGTTTACACGATATTCATCAAGGTAATCCATTGTTAGGAAGTTACCACGTTTACGTTCACATAGATCCATAACCGCTCCAACATAATCATTTGGTACCATGATTGTTGCTTTAACGTAAGGCTCTAAAATCTTATCAACTTCTGTGTTATCTGGCATCATAGATGGATTATCAACGATAATAGTCTCACCATCTGTCTTAACCACTTCATAGATTACCGAAGGTGCAGTCATAATCAAGTCTAGGCCAAATTCACGCTCTAAACGCTCTTGAATTACATCCATATGTAATAAACCTAGGAACCCTGTTCTGTAACCAAAACCTAGCGCTTGAGACGTTTCTGGTTCAAATTGCAGTGCCGCATCGTTTAATTGTAATCTTTCAAGAGACTCTCTTAAATCATTGTAGTCACTTGAATCAACTGGATATAGTCCAGCATAAACCATTGGATTTAATTTACGGTATCCAGGCAATGCTTCTTCCGTTGGGTTATTAGCTAATGTGATGGTATCACCAACACGCGTATCTTGAATAGTTTTGATGTTTGCTGTTACATAGCCAACATCCCCGGCCATTAAGAAATCACGTTGAATTGGCGATGGTGAGAATATACCTACTTCTACAACTTCGAATTCTTTCCCGTTGCTCATTAATTTCATCCGATCACCCGGGCGCAATACACCTTCCATGACACGAATGTTTAAAACAACACCACGGTAACTATCATATGCCGAGTCGAAGATTAATGCTTTAAGAGGTGCATCAACATCCCCTTGTGGTTCTGGCACTTTTTCAACAATTTGTTCTAAAATTTCTTCAATTCCAATACCAGATTTTGCACTTGCATGAACGGCTTCAGAAGCATCAATCCCAATAATATCTTCAATTTCAAATTGAACACGTTCAGGATCTGCTGCTGGTAAATCAATTTTATTAATCACAGGTAAGATTTCTAAATCGTTATCTAAGGCTAAGTAAACATTCGCTAATGTTTGAGCTTCTATCCCTTGAGCCGCATCAACAACTAATAAAGCACCCTCACAGGCTGCTAATGAACGAGAAACTTCATATGTAAAATCGACGTGACCAGGTGTATCAATTAAATGGAAGATATAATCTTCGCCATCTTTTGCTTTATATGTTAATTCAATCGCATTTAATTTAATTGTAATTCCACGCTCACGCTCAAGATCCATTGAATCCAATAATTGAGCTTGCATATCACGATCAGCGACTGAATGGGTCTGTTGCAAAATTCGGTCAGCTAAAGTTGATTTACCGTGGTCAATATGGGCAATAATCGAGAAATTTCTTATTCTTTTTTGTCTTTCTCTCATTTCATTTATATTCATAAATCCTTCACTTCCTTTATAGCCAAATGGCTTACCTACAAAAATACTCACACTCAATCATACCAAAAAACATTGCATATTGATAGGCTTCAACACTCTTTTTTTAATTAATTATCCATTCATAAAAATACCTCTGTTGTCAAATCAAATGCAACACTATTGTTATTCAAAAGACATACCCCATTAGACTTTTAGGTATAGGGTTTCCCCCATGGGGGAAATGTCGCTTTTCGATTCTTTTATAACTCAAGTCTTTATTCCATTAAAGACAATTCGGTCTGGTAGGCTTCTTGAGCGGACATTAAACCGAGTAT